>DAIMFV010000007.1:17974-28129 GCA_036724365.1 Acidimicrobiales bacterium
ATAGCCCACGGCGCCAGTGAGACGTAGACCTGGAGATCCCGCTTCGAGAACGCGTCGAGCAGTTCGTCGGGCATGGCGGCCAGTTCGGCCTGGCCGTCGATGATCGGACCCCACTCGACGCCGCAACGGTGCGCGAGTTCGGCTCGCAGCACCGACTGGTAGATCCCGCCGAGGGCTCGTTGCTTGCGCTTCAGGTAGCGGGCGTCAAGTGCGTACCAGCGGCCGTCGGCCGCTTGGACCTTGGTGGAGATCACGGCGTGGGTGTGGATCTGCGGGTCGTCCTCCCGTGAGGTCGACTGGCGGAACGTCGCCATGGTGAGCCCGCCGGTGTCGACGAACGCCCGGCTGCCGTTGCGACGGATCCGGGTTGTGGAGCCGTGGGCTTCGAGGTGATCGAGCACCGCGGCGACCGCCACATCGTGCGCGTGGAGCAGTCCGGGGTCACCGGTGAGCGCCCACCACACCGACAAGGACTTCGGCGCCGAGAACGTGGCGTCATAGCCGGCGACCGCCTTGATCACCGTCCCGTCGGCCTTGTACCGATCCGCCAACGGCGATCCGAGCTGACGGCCGCTGGTCGGATCGTGACCTGCGAGAAGGGTCTCGAGCTGGTCGGTGTCCACGGTGCCGGCGAGGCCGAGGGCCTCGCCCTGGCCACCGCGCCAACGGCCCGGTTCCTCGTCGGGCTCGTCGAGGTAGCGGGTGTAGTAGCGGGCTGTCTCAGCATCGCTACACGCATACAGCGTGCGTACTCGGAGCATCAGCGGGACCTCCTTGCCGCCGGCGGGCACTTGTCTGTTCGCTTGGGGGTTGCGGGTTCTCGGGATTCCTTCGACCTGGGGTGCCGAGCGTCTCGGCCACGGGGATCTGGCGCTCTAGGGCTGCCAGTCGATTCCGTCCGTACATGTGGTTGCGCTATAAAGCACCGTAGTGTGCAGTTATCGCGCGATGCGGTACGATCGTCAAGTTCGCCCGCCCTGTTGGAGGTCTTGATGGTCCGAGCCCGCAAGCGCCCCGTCGCCCCACCCGCGCCCGACGACGGCCTCGACGTCAACGCCGTCGTCTCCTACAACGTCCGGGCGATCAGGGAACGCCGACGGATGACGCAACAAGGCGTCGCCGACCGGCTCGCCCAGCTCACCGGCCACCAGCTCCCCCAAGCCTCGATCTCCGGCATGGAAAGAGGCTTCGACGGCGACCGACGCCGCCGCTTCGATGCGCACGAGATCTACCTGCTCTCACAGGTATTCGACGTCCCGATCACCTACTTCTTCATCCCGCCACCCGAGATGGGCGATGCGACCCTCGCCGACTCCGGCCGACCCGTCACCGAGCTCTACCGGTCACTGCTCGGAACCGACGCCCAGCTCGACGTCATCGACGAGCGCCTGAGCTCGATCGGCGTTGAGGACCCCGACGACGCCAGCGAGGTGCTCACCTCCTTCTTCGGCGCCGACGGTGCCGCCGGGAATTGGCACGAGCACTACCGAACCTGGCGAGCTGATCGCATCGCCCAGGTCGAGAAGGACCTCGGCTCTGGCCTCGACGAGGCCGCCGAGTTCCTCGCCGACTTCGCCGCCCGGATCAAAGCCCTCGGTCCCTCGGGCTACCTCCGCTCGATGTCCGGCACCGAAGACCGCCCGAAGCCGAGCTGACATCCACCGTCCACCCTCCGGTTAGTTCACCCCCTGGCTCTCCCGTTGAGGCTGTCCGGCGGCACGGTGCCCCGCCTCCTATCCCGCCAGGTATCCGGTTGGATGTCCCGTGCGCTGGTCTGCGGCGTCAGCCACCACGTAGTTCGTTCCCGATGTCCTCCGCGCTGACTTCGGCCATCTGACGCATGAGCTCGCGGCTGTACCGCTCGAACTCGGCAAAGGGGATCCTGTGGTGCGAGCCGACCTTGGTGGCCAACAGGTGGCCATCGGCAATCCGGCGGAGGACGGTCGTCCGGGACATACCGAGCCGCTTGGCCACCTCAGCCGGCGTGAGCAGCCCCACCCGAGACGTCAGCTGCACGACCTCGCCGTTCTCCTTCGCCGTCTCCAGAAAGTCGCGAACTGCCTCCCAACCGCCATCCGCTAGGTGCGCCGGATTGATCGTTAGCGGATCGCTCATGACCGCAGCGTACTCGACCTGGTCACTTAGTATGCCACAAGTGACCGTCACCAGACGCCCTACGCGACCGGCAAGGCCTCGGCGGAAGCATCTGGATTCGCGCCATTAGTTTCAGACCGGCAGGTCAGGGCATGCGTTCGGGCTCAATCATTAGTCCAGTGGTAGAACGGACCTCACCCTCTTCGCTCTGAGGCGGGCAGACCATGCGAGAGGAAGAACGATGGCGAAAGGCCACGAGTGCCCGTCCTGCGGCAAGAACACGCTTCAGCCGTACACCACGAATCAGTTGAAGTGCTCGGATTCCAGTTGCGCAACCATCGTGAAGAAGGACCGATACTCCTGACTCATCCAGGTCGAAGATCGCGTCAGCGGAACGGAGCCATGGCGGTCGTCTCGACGTCGTAGCGGTGGCCGGGGTTGCAGGCCGACCACCGCTGCTCGTCGTCGTCGAGATCTCGGAGGAACGCGTACCGCTCGTGGACGGTGGCGAGCCAAGCGGCGATGTCGACGGGTTGGGTGAGGTAGCCGATGTCCTCGGGAACGAACTCGTTCGGGTCTCGATCGCGCAGCAGCTCGTCGGGTGAGAGTGGCCGGGTGCCCCGTCCGTCGTCGACAACGTCGAAGTAGACCTTCATGACCCAGAGCCGGCGCACCAGGGCGTGATCGAGCTGGCGGTCAGCGAACCAGGCGAGGTCGTAGAGATCACGAGCCAGGGAGACCCGACGGAAGCGGGCCAACTTCTCGGCGATGGCCTCCTCGGTGGCGATGACCGGGGTGTCGGGGACCGACACGTCGTAGCGGGCATGGATCGGTAGAGGGACCATCGGCAGCAGGTCGGGTGGCAACGAGAGCGGCCGCTGCGAGACCTCGATCCGGGCGCCGATATCCGGACGGCCGAAGGGCGTATCGACCTCGAGCAGCGCGCGCCGCCCATCGCCACCAAGTTCGGGGATGCGAAACACGAACCCATCGATGTCGGCGGCAGCGAGCGCCTCCATCGTTGCCAGGGTGACGTCGTCGTCGGGTGCGTAGAAGTCGAGATCCGTCGAGAACCGACCAGCCGACCCGGCCCTGAACTTACGCAGCGACGTGCCGCCCTTGAACACCAGCCCCGCTTCGAAAACACCGACGGCGTGAAGGTGCGCGATGGCGTGATCCTGAGCGATGTCGAGCAGCGCGGGCCCTCTGCCGCCGCGGCGTCCCTGGTAGTGGCGGGCCAGGTGCCCTTCCGTGATCCTCATGGCTGGACGCCGCTGAAGCTCGGGGCGAGCACGGAGTCGACGACCTCGAAGCGTCGGTCGAACGTGCCCTTCCGTTGCCGTGGTCCGAGGTAGGCGGGACCTCTACCGATCGGGGCATGCTCGATCACCTCAAAGCCAGCGGCTTCCTCTCCGCCCATCGCCAGCAGGTAGCTCGCCCGCTGCCAAGCCGCCCTGGGGCCACCCTCCAGTGATCGAGCGACCGACTCGGCATCGACCTGCGACACAGCACGGGCGAGCCACTCACCGACGTTCGGCCAGTCGTGGAATCCGTCGGGCCGCCTCGCCATGCCACCGAGCAAGGTCTCCGCCCGCCACGTCGGCAGGCCGTCCACCGATGCGATTCCGTCGTCTCGCACCGGCAGCCGTATGACTCGCCAATTGCCGAACGACTTCGGAGCCCGGTTGTCAGGTGGCACCCACAGCACCTCGCGATCTGGGATTCGCCCAGCGAGGCCGAGCGCCACCGCGGCCGACTCCATCGCCAGCGCCCCCTGGAACTCGGCGTCGACGGCGATCGCCGCCCGCAGCTCGATGTAGCGGTCGCCAGCGTCGAAGCGGCCGGCGCGCGCTCCCGGGACGAACTCCCACGCGCCCTTCGTCCGCAGACCGAGCAGCCAGCCCAACCGGCGAAGCTCGTACGCGAGATGCACCCCGTCGATGTCGACTCGCTGGTCGCGTGCGAGCTGAGCGAGGCTGTCAGCGGTGACCACACGCGGCTGGTCCAGCTCCAGCGCCTCGAGCACCGGAGCCAGGCGAGATGGGATCGACCTCGACTCGCTCACTGTCATCGGAACACCTTTCTGCAGACATAGTACCCAGTTAGGCGTCGGAACGACAGTGACGCTCAGTCGTGAGTGATGGTCGGAGCTCACCTACCAGTCCTCGGTGGCCGCGGTGACGGTGGTGCTGAGGTCGCCTCGGACGCCGACGTAGCGGGAGAGCGTGAAGGCGGCGTTGGCGTGGCCGAGCAGGGTGGCGACCACGGCAGGGTCGAGGTGGACGTCGAATAGGAGCCAGCACGCGGCGACGTGGCGGAGGTCGTGGGGGTGCCAGACCGCAGCAGTCGTGCGCTTCATCGGCCAACCGGCATCTCGGGCAGCGCGTGCCCAGATCCGTTGGAAGGTGCGTCGGTTGGCGAAGCCACCGTCGGTGCCGGGGAACAACAGGCCCTCGGAGCCATGCTCTCGTTCGACTCGGCGTGCCCACACTTCGAGCGGGTCGACGAGGCTGGCTGGGAACGTCGACACCCGGTGTTGGCTGTTCTTGGTGCCCTTGATCGCCAACCCCTGACGGGACTGCTCGACGGCACGCTGCACCCGGACCACTCGTTGCGGCTCGAAGTCGAGGTCGATCGGGCGCAGCGCGATCAGTTCACCCCACCGAAGCCCCGACCGGTGCTTGAGCTGCATGGCCAGGGCCCAGGTGGGTTGGTCTGCCGCGTCGAGGGCCTTGAACAACCGGCTGCACTCTTCGTCGGTGGGCAGCGATGACCGGGGGATGAACCCGATCGCCTGACCTTGAACCTCGGCGGTCGGGCTGTAGCGGACCAGCCACATCGGGTCGGCTTCCCGTGGGATCCACCGGTTCTTGAACGCGAAGGTCACCAGTGCCCGCATGGCCGAGCCCACGTTCTGCACCGTCGACGGGGCGAGGGTGCGCCGGGCTCGGTCGAGCACGGCCTCGGAATCCGAGGGTGTCCACGCCGAGAGCGCGTGGTCGCCGAGCACCGGCCGGACCCACATGCGCAAGAGGTACTCCTGGCGTTCGGCGTAACGGTTTGATCGAGACGACAGGCCCACCAGGTAGCGGTCGATCAACCCGCCGACCGTCGTCGGCGCGTTCGCCCGACCGGGCAGCAGCACCGACGTAGCGAGGCGGCCTTCAATCTCTCGGGCTCGGTGGCGGGCGGCTTCCTCGCTGGAGAACTTGGCGAACACCCGTTGGCCATCGGCGTCGGTGGCGACGACGCGGTAGCGGGGCTCACCCTCGGAGGGCGCATACACGCGGGTGCCGTACTCGTAGGACACGAGTGGCTTGCGGCGGCGGTGGCCAGCCATGGGAACTTCCTCCTGGCGCGCCGGGCGCGCCCATCTGATGGGAGGAAGCTCGTCTCCGCCAGGAACCTGCGAGCCTCGAGCAAGTTGTGCCCAGATTGTGCCCGCCTCGACCGCTGAACGTCAAAGACCGAGACCTGCCCTCCGACCGAAACACCCATCCTGACCTGGGGAAACGTCGCCGTTCAGCGAACGCCAGCCGGTCCGCCAAGCACGCACGGAGCCCGTCTGCTCCTCCCTCTCAAGGTGGCGGCACGGGTTCGAATCCCGTTGGGGGTGCCACACGAAGCCCCTGGTGAGCACCGGAAACGGTTGGCTGACCAGGGGCTTCGTTGTTCCTGAGGGCGGGTTCGCATCGCGATCCACAGGTCGCTCACGAGGATCCGGCGCACTCCCGTCAGCGGCGATCTACCTTCGGACCACGGAGTCCCGTTGCGAAGGAGTTACGACATGGGGTGCCTGCTCGTGGTGATCAGTGCGGCGATGCCGCGTTTGGGGTTCTTCCTCTTCTGGATCCTGCGCCCGGCCCGGGTCGATGCGGCGTTCAACACGATCCTCTTCCCCCTGATGGGGATCGTCTTCTTCCCGCTCGCGACCCTCCTGTACTCCGTGCTCTACTCACCGGGTGGGTTGACGGGGGGCGAGTGGTTCTGGGTCGGGGTCGCCGGCCTGTTCGACATCTTGCACTCGGTCACGGTGACGGCCCGTCGCAGCGAGGTCAGCAGCTTCCACTTCTCCTAGCCCCGCCACACGCAGAAGACCCAACCTCGCACGGCCACCGCACCCGCAAGCTGGTCGGAGGACCACGGCCTACGGTGAGCAGATGATCGCCAGGAAGCACCCGCTCCGGTCCGGCAGCCGCGGCGACGACGACACCCTGCGATCGGCGCGGCGCCTCCTCACGGCCGCCGTGCTGGCCGGCGGCACCATCGGGATCGCTCGCTCGTTCTCCCGACGACTGGCCGCCACCCGGACCGCCAGGGCGGCGGTGGCCCGCGACCTGCGTCATCCGGTGCTGTTGATCGATTTCTCGCTGTCGACCGACCGGGACCTGGCCCTGGCCCGTCGGATGATGGGGCTGGCCCGTCGGGCGCCGGCCCCTCGAGGTGCGCAGGCCCGAGGGTCGGAGATCTCGGACCGGTTCGTGCCGATCGGGTCCGGTGACGGCTCGGGGCCCCGGGTCCGCCTCCATCGACACCGGGCCGCCGCCCGCCCGTCCGGGGCGCTGCTGTGGATCCACGGTGGCGGGATGGTCATGGGGAACCCCGAACAGGACGACCGCTGGCTGAGCGGGTTGGCCGACGACCTCGGAATCCTCGTGGTGAGCGTCGACTACCGGCTGGCTCCTGAGCACCCCTACCCGGCCGGTCTGGACGACTGCATGACGGCGCTGCGGTGGCTGCACGACTCCGCCGAGGAGCTCGGCGTCGACCCGGACCGGGTGGCCGTCGGTGGAGCGAGCGCCGGGGGTGGGCTGGCCGCGGCGGTGGCCCTGCGGGCCCGCGATGAGGGCGGGCCGCCGCTGTGCTTCCAGCTGCTCAACTACCCGATGCTCGACGACCGCACCGTGCTCCGGACCGACCACTCCGGAACGGGCGCGTTCGTGTGGACCCCGGCCTCGAACCGGTTCGGCTGGACGGCCTACCTCGGCGCCGAGCCCCGCGACCAGGACGACCGGGTCCATGCCGCACCGGCACGGGCGCCGGACCTGGCCGGCCTGCCGCCGGCATGGATCGGGGTCGGCCAGCTCGACCTGTTCCATGCCGAAGACGTCGAGTACGCCCGTCGCCTCGACCATGCGGGCGTGCCGTGCGAGCTGGTGGACGAACTCGGGATGTACCACGCCGCTGACCAGCTCAGGCCCAACGCAGCCCGGATGCGGGCCTACCGCCAGTCGATGCTCGATGCCCTGCGGCACGCTCTCACGTGATGGCACCCACCGACACGTCGTACCCCGTCCGGTTGGGCTTCACCCCCGACGCCTTGGCCATCCCGGACCCGAACCATCCGGGCCTGCGCCGCGCCGGGCCGAGGACGTCGGCGCCCTACGGCGGCGACAGCGTGGAGGTGCACGTCTGCCCGGCCACCGACTGCCTCGCTGACGGGTCCACCCGGCCCGACCTCGAGCGGTTCGGCTTCGACACGGTCGACCTGAGCGGGCTGGACGTCCTCCAAGAGACCTGCGTTGCTGTCCGCCTCGACAGCCGGATCACCGACGCACAGGCCCGCGCCATCCGGGCCGCGCTCGACGGTGCGGTCCTGCCCACCGTGGGCGGTGCGACGCTCCGCGTGCTCCACCTCGCCGAGGAGGGCTTCATCATGCGCACCTCGGGGCCCAACGACATGGCGCTGGTGAGCCCCCGGTCCACCGGGATGAACGACCACGGAGCCGCCACCTCGGTCCATGCCGACCAGGACGTCTACGGCACGCCGATGACCCAACTCATGGACGGCCGGGCGCCCGACCTGTTCGTCCACGACTCACCCGACGGCCACAACCACGACGCCGCCCTGGTCCTGGTGAACCTGTGGATCCCGATCCAGCAGATCACCCGGCCGCTGGTGCTGGCCGACGGACGGAGCATCGATCGCCGGCGCCACCAGCTCCGCTACGGACTGGCCACCGGCTCGTTCCTGGAACGCGACGACGACCTGGCCATCAACGACATCTGGATGTTCCTGCACGACGATGCCCAGCAGTGGTACTTCCGCTCCGAGATGGACCATCGGAGCGCGTACGTGTTCAACACGCTCAGCACGCCCCACGGAGCGGGTGTGCTCCCGGGCGAGGACGTGGCCGAGTGGTGCTACCGGGCGCTGGAGGCGGTGGAGTCGGCGGTCGCTCGGGCGGACGTCGCCGGGCTCGTCGAGACGGCATCCGCCGCCGGTCGCCCCGACCTGCCCGCACTGACCACGCCGCCGTTGCGCGAAGCGATCGAGGCCATGCTCGTCCTGCTCGACGAAGCCGTGCAGAACCCGGTGGCCGTGTGTGGTGAGCGCGCCGAGGCGTGGTCGGCGGCGTCACAGGCGGCGCGCCGACGGGTCGTGCGGATGTCGCTGGAGATGCGGATGGTGGTCTCCGTCGGCCAGGACGGATCCGGAACCCGGAGGGCCGGAGCCCGGTCGGGTCACGGGCGCAGGAGCGCCAGCAGGCGGAGGATCTCCAGGTACATCCACAACAGGGTGGACAGCAGGCCGAAGGCGCAGAACCACTCGGCGCCGGCGGGCAGGCCCTGGTCGACGCCGAAGTCGACCATGGCGAAGTCGGCGATGAGGTTGAGGCAGGCGATGGCCACGATGGCCACACTGATGCCGATGCCGAGCGGGGTCGGGGTGTTCCAGAAGTAGAGGTCGACCCCAAAGAGCGAGAACACGAACGCCACCAGGTACAAGAGGGCGATGCCTGCGGTGGCCCCGAACACGATGCCCATGAGCCGGGCCGTGGGCTTGATGATCCCGGCGGTGTAGAGCAACAACATCCCCACGAAGGCGCAGACGCTGGCCAGCAGGGCCTGGGCCACGATCCCCTCGTAGGCCGCCTCGTAGACGTGGGAGATGGCGCCCATCCACACGCCCTGCAGCAGCCCGAAGAGGGTGCCGGTGATCGGCGCCAGCTGCGGCCGGCTGACCGTGGCCACCGAGAGCCCGATCAGCAGGAAGAACCAGAGGAGCCAGCTCGGCCCCGAACCGGCATCGATCACGCTCCCGGTGCGGGTCCAACCGAACCACGCGCCCACCAGCGTGAGGGAGAGGAGGACCAGCGTCTTGCCGGCCACGCCGGCCACCGACATGGTGCGGGGACCGGTGCCCACGTCGGCCAACGGGCCCGACGATGCGAGCGTCGTCTCGTTCAGGAGCTGGGTGGACACGGGCGCCTCCTCGTAGTGGTCGTTTCAATCTTGCCCAGCAGGCGACCGGACCCGAGGTATGGCCGGAGGTGATGCCCTCGGACCGGTGCACGAACCCGGCGGGCGCGGGAGACTGGCCCGACTTCGGCGAGAGGAGCAGGCGATGGAGCACTGGCGGTGGATGATCCACACGGCCCCGTTCAGCGCGGAACACGACGCGGCGGCACCGGCGCGGTTCGTACTGGAGCAGATCGACGACGGGTGCTTCCGGCCCGCGCCCTCGTACGGGTTCCGCTACCAACCCCCCGACGGTGGCGAACCGTTGGTGGTCACGGCGCGCAGCCTCCCCCACTCGGACTTCGCCTCTGTTCCAACGTTCCTGTCGTGGTTCGTGAGCCGGTACGGCCGCCACACCCCGGCGGCGCTGGTGCACGACCAACTGGTCCGCGATGGCATGACCCAGACCGAGCGGGCGGCGGCGGACCAGGCGTTCCTCTCGATGATGGAAGCGTGCGACGTGCCGCCGGTGCGGTCCCACGTGATGTGGTCCGCCGTCACGCTCGCCACCCGCTGGATGCGCTGGCCCACCCGACTGGCCCTGCTCGCCTGGGGTCTGGCCGCCACCGCTGGGCTGGTGGCCCTCGGCGCCGGCCTCGTCCGCGGGGAGCCGACGTGGTGCGCGGTCGCCCTCGTCGCACCGGCGCCCGCGGCACTGCTCTGGGGCCGTCAGGCCAAGGCCGGCTTGGTGGCGGGCTACGCCCTCCCGCCGGTGGTGGTCCCGGCCCTGGCGTCGATCGCCGGCTACGCCGTCTACTGGGTGGTGGAGGAGGGGTTCCGACGGCTCCGATCGCTCCCACCGAGCCGGGACGTGCACGA
>DAIMFV010000007.1:28229-32389 GCA_036724365.1 Acidimicrobiales bacterium
CCGATGGTCTCGTCGGTGCCGACCACGTCGAGCACGGCGTCGACGGGGTCCCGGCCCACGATGGCATCGAGGAGCACCGGCGAGCCCCGGTCGACGCCGGCGACCACGTGGTGGGCGCCGTAGGCGAGGGCCACCTTCCGACGGGACCCGCTGGGATCGATGGCCACCACCCGGACGGGACTGAGGGCGCGCAGCAGCTGCACCACGAACCCGCCGAGACCACCCACCCCGATCACCACCACGGTGCTGTCGGAGCGCAGGTGCGGGAGCACCCGTCGAACGGCGTGGTGCGAGGTGGCCCCCGCATCGAGGAGTGGCCCCGCGACGCGCGGGTCGAGCGAACCCAGGTCGAGCAGCGACCGGCCGGGATCGTCGACCACCACGTAGTCGGCCAGCCCACCGTCGCGTCCGTAGCCCCGGCCGACCAGACCGTTGGGGCAGGCGTTCTCCTGGCCCCGGGTGCACCACCGGCACGCGCCGCAGGACGACGGCGACACCAGCGCCACCGGGTCGCCGACCGAGGGTGCCGACTCGGGATCGACGTCGACGCCCAGGGCATCGACCCAACCAGCCGTCTCGTGACCGAGGGTGAACGGTACGGACCACCCGATGGCGGCCCCGATCTCCCCGCTCATCTGGCTCATCACCAGGTCGCTGTGGCAGAGCCCGCACCCACCCACGCGCACCCGGACCTGGTGGGGTCCGGGCTCGGGCACCGGCACCTCGACCAACCGGGCCGGCTCCAACCAGTCGGTGATGCGGTACGCCCGCATGAGCCGGTCGCTCACCAGCCCTCGCCCTCGCCGGGCCCGCGCGCATCGTCCCCCTCGTCGCCGTCCGAGCCGTCCGCGCCGGCCGACGGGTCCTGGCCGGCCGCCACCACCGCGGCCGCATCCGGATCGAGCACGAAGGCCGACACCACCTCGGCCTGGCCGGTGTGGCCGAACAGGTCGAGCACGGTGGACCCGACGTGGCGGTAGCCCACCTCGGCGAACAGGCGGGCGTCGCGGCCGAGCGAGGCCGGGTCGCAGCTCACCAGCACGCACAGCCCGGCCCCGGTCCCGGCCACCGCCCACACGCCCTCGTGGGCCAGGCCGCTGCGGGCCGGATCGGCCACCACCACGTCGGCCGCCGAGGGCCGCCACTTGCCCATGGCCACCTTCACGATGCGCACCGGATCATCGGACAGGTTGTGGCGGGCGTCGGCCACCGCGGACGCGTTGCGCTCCACCCCCACCACCCGCTGCCCCGGCTCCTCGGACAGGACCGCCCCGGCGAACAGCCCCACGCCACAGCACAGGTCGACCAGGCGGGTGTGGTGGGGGGCCCACCGGTCGACCATGGCCTGCACCTCGTGGACCAGGGCCTCGGCCCCCTCGGGGCTGGCCTGGAAGAACGACTGGGCCGACACCCGCCACGTGCGCCCGGCCGCCTCCTCGTGGATCCACGCCCGCCGACCCTTGCGGAGCTGGTCGGTGCCGATCACCTGCACGTCGTCTGGCACGCGGACACCGGCGGCCCGCGGCGACACCACCACCAGCCGCTCACCGGTGCGGGCGCCCACCCGGATGGTGACGTCGTCGGCGGTGCCGAACCGGCCCTCGGCCACGAGCTCCGCCACGAGCGGGTGCGCCACCAGGCACGAGTCGACCTCCACCGCGTCGTTGGAACGACGGCGACGGAACGCGAACCGCCCGTCGGCACCCGCGGTACCCCGCACCGTGGTGCGCAGCCCCACCGGCGACAGCGCCACGCCGGGCTCGACCACGGGATCGTCGACCCCGCCCTCCCGCGCCAGCACGTCTCGCACCATGGTGAGGCGGAACGCGGATTGGGCAACCGGATCGATGTGCTGCCAGTCGCAGCCGCCGCAGCCCCGGGCCACGTGGGGGCACGCCGGCGTCACCCGTTCGGGGGCGGCCTCCAGCACCTCGATCACCGACGCCCGGGCGAACCGCTTGCGCTCGTCGAACAGCTCGACCCGGACCAGCTCGCCCGGCACGGCACCCGACACGAACACGACCCGCCCCTCGGGGTCACGGGCCACCGTCTCGCCACCCACGGCCATGGCGGTGGTGCGGAGGTCGATCACCGGGCCGGTCACGCCGGGCAGCCTACGTGGCGGCCACGGGGACCCCCGTAGGATGACCGCCGTGACCGCCGCTCCCCGTCCCGTCCAGATCGCCCCGTCGGTCCTGCCCGCCGACTTCTCCAAGCTCGGCGAGGAGTGCGCCGCCCTCCAGGACGCGGGCGTCGACCGCATCCAGTGGGACGTCATGGATGGCCAGTTCGTGCCCAACCTCACCTTCGGGCCCGACGTGATCGCCGCCTGCCGCTCGCACGTGACCATCCCCTTCGAGGCCCACCTCATGGTGAACACCCCGGAGGTGCTGCTGGAGCGCTACGTGGAGGCGGGCTGCAACCTGGTCCTGGTGCACGCCGAGTCCACCATCCACCTGCACCGCTGCCTCGAACAGGTGCGGGCCGCCGGAGCCGGTGCCGCTGTGGCCCTCAACCCCTCCACCCCCGTCTCGGCCGTGGAGCACGTCCTCGATCTGGTGGAGATGGTGCTGGTGATGACGGTGAACCCGGGCTTCGGGGGCCAGGACTACATCGCCACCATGGAACCCAAGATCCGCGAGCTGCGGGAGCTGATCGTGACCCGCGGCCTCGACGTCGACATCGAGGTAGACGGCGGGATCGGCCCGGCCACCATCGCCGGGGCCACCGCCGCCGGGGCCAACGTGTTGGTGGCGGGCAGCGCCCTCTACCGAGACCCCGAGGGCCTGGGCCACGCGGTGGCCGACCTGCGCGCCCGAGCCGAGGCCGCTCAGGGCACCGGAGCCTGATGCCGGGTCCGGCGCGCGCCACGCGCCGTTCCGGGCGGGTGCCCCGCACCGTGGCCGGTGCGCTGGTGCTCGCGGCCGCCGCCGGCCTGGTCGTCGGGTGCTCCGACGAACCCGAGGCGTCCCCGGAGACGTTCTGCGGGGCCCTCCGTCAGGTGCCGTCGCTGGCCTCGGTGTTCACCGGCTTCGCCGACCAGGACCCCGGTCGGCTCGACCGGTCGCTCGACGACGCCGAGGCCGCGTTCGGCCGACTCCGCGAGACGGCGCCCGACGACATCGCGCCCGACGTGGACGAGGTGGTCGACCTGGTGCAGGCCGTGATCGACGGGGTGCGCGCCAACGACACCGACCCCGAGGCCGCGGCGGCCGACATCCGCGCCGCCGTCGACGACCACCCCGACGCCGTCACGTCGAGCCTGGCCGTGGCCGACTACGCCCGCAACCAGTGCAACGTGGAGCTGAACCCGACCGTGCCCGAGGACCCCACCGTCACCACCACCAGCGAGGGCGGTGGTTCCGAGGGCACGACCGACGACACCACGGCGGACGGGGCCCCCGTGGGCGGGCTCTGACCGGCCGCGTTCGAGCGGAGATCGGCGCCGTGGCGATCAGTCGTCGAGCTGACCCCGGGCCGCGATCACCTTGTCGATGATGCCGTACTCCTTGGCCTGCTCGGCCGTGAACCAGCGGTCCCGCTCGGAGTCCTCTTCGATCTGCTCGACGTTCTGGCCGGTGTGGAAGGCGATCCGCTCGGCCATGAGCCGCTTGATGTAGAGCATCCGCTCGGCCTGGATGGCGATGTCGGACGCCTGGCCCTGGAAGCCGCCCGAGGGCTGGTGCATCATGATCTGGCTGTGGGGCAGCGCGAAGCGCTTGCCGGGGGCGCCGGCGCACAGCAGGAACTGGCCCATGGAGGCGGCCAGGCCCATGCACACGGTGCCCACCTCGGCGGTCACGAACTGCATGGTGTCGTAGATGGCCATGCCGGCCGAGATCGACCCGCCGGGCGAGTTGATGTAGAGCCAGATGTCCTGCTCGCTGTCCTGACCGTCGAGGTAGAGGATCTGGGCGGCGAGCTGGTTGGCGATGCTGTCGTTGACGTCGGTGCCGAGGAACACGATCCGCTCCCGCAGGAGGCGGTTGTAGATGTCCTGGCCGGGGTCGAACCCTCCGGGTCCCTGGGCCACGGGCGTGATCATGGGCGGCTGCGTCATGGGCGGCAGGCTAGCGGCCGGACCCACGGACCAGCACCGCCGCCACCCCCGTCGCCACCCCCGCCCGGCCCACCGCCGGCCCGTCACCGGCGGCTCCTAG
>DAIMFV010000008.1:0-16128 GCA_036724365.1 Acidimicrobiales bacterium
GGTGCGCTCGATGTGGAGGTTGAACGGGTCGCCGAACTCGTAGGGCTTGGTGTCGGACGACCGCTCGTGGCCCAAGCCGGTGCGGATCAGCTCGTGCTGGCCGAACTTGTCTCGCGCCAGCTTGGAGAACAGGTCCCGTAGGGCGTGCTTGCCCACCCGACGGAGGCCCTCAGGGGTGAGCTCGTAGCGGCCCTCGCGGTTCTCGATGAGCCCGGCCTCCTCCAGCAGCTTGGCCAGCTCGGCCATGCGCTCCAGGCTGTCGGCCGCCTCGGGGCCCAGGAGCTGACGGGCCCGGTCCAGGTCGACCTCGGCCAGTGCGCCGGGGTTGGCGGCGCCCCGCAGGAGCTGCTCGAGCTGGTCCAGGTCTCCCAGCTCGTTCATGATCTGGGCGGCGTCGGCGAAGCCGAGCGGGTCCTGCCCGCTGAAGTCGTAGCGCCGGTTCCAGCCGGCGTCGGGGAACGCCTGCTGGAGGTTGGCCGAGAGCTGGTCCATCTGCCAGCGCAGGTCGAGGTCCTCGAGCAGCTGCTCGGACAGACCCTGCAGCTGGGCCCGCTGCTCGGGCGTCATGGAGTTGAGCATCGCCTGCATGGCGGCCATGCGGCGGGCCATGGTCTCGAGCAGCTCGTCGAGGTTGCGGGGGTTCTCGGGGAAGAAGTCGCCGTAGCGCTCCATGAAACCGTCGAAGTCGGGCTCCCGACCGGCGGCGCGGTCGTCGAGCATCTGGTTGAGCTCGGCCAGCATGTCCTTGGTGCGGGCCATGGCCTCGGGCGACACGTCGCTCATGGCGCCGGCCATCTGGTTGAACCAGCGCTGGGCGAGCTGCTGGCGGAGCTGGTCGAGCAGCTCCTCGAACCGCTCGCGGGCCTCGTTGGACACGAAGTCGTACTGCTGCAGCTCGCGGACCATGCCGTTGAGGTCCGGCGGCAGGAGGTCCAGCTCCATGCGGCGCTCGGCCATGGCATCGCCGGTGACCTCCTGGCGACGGACGTCGCCCGACTCCCGGGCTCCCTGCTCGAGCTGGTCGAGCGTGGCGCGCTCGGTGTCGACCACGTCGCGGAGCTGCTGGGCGATGTCTTCGTACACGCCGCCCAGGTCGTGCTCCTCGAGCCGGGCCCGCCGCTGCTCGCGCAGGCGCTCCATGAGCTCCTTGATGCCCTGGACCCGCTCGCCGTTGCGATCCTCGAACCCGGAGTTGAGCATGCGACGCAGGGCCGCGTTCAGGTCACCGTGGTACAGCAGGTCGTCGTTGATCTCTGACAACACCGAGTCGGCGTCCAGCTCGAACCCGACCTGGGTGCCGTCCCAACGGGAGTACCGGACGTGCGGACGCCGTGCTGCCACGCGGCCAGGCTACGCCCGGGATCCGTCGAACGGTCCCGGGCGCAGCCGGTGGGGTCGGTGCCCCGGTTCAGGGTGACGACGTCGGAGGGAGTGGCGACGTCAGAGGGAGACGTCGGTGCCGCCGGCCGACGTCGAGGTGTCGGCCTCGTCGCCGGAGTGGGTGGCACCGTTGGCCTCGGTGCCGTCGGCCTCGTCGCAGTTGCCCCTGCCGGGGTGCGCGCCCCGATGGCCGGGAGCCACGTCGGCCGGGGTCTCGGTGGACGGGGTCTCCTCGGTGGTGGCCGGGGCCTCCGTGGTGGGGGCCTCGGTGGTGTCGGTGGTGGTGTCGGTGGTGGTGTCGGTCTGGGCGTTGGCGACGGCGGCGCCCCCGAAGGCCAGACCGGCCACCAGGGCCGCGCCGGCGAGGAACCGGAACGGACCCGACGACAGGGTGGAGGGGTTGGTGGACATGGTGGATGCTCCTCTGGTGAGCGGTTGGGGTGCAGTCAGTGAACGACCGCACCCCCCGAACACCCTGGCGACCACCTGGGAAAGCCCTGGGACCGGCTCAGGGACTGCGCGGATAGGTCGCCCGCCGTCGCGTCGATGTTGGTTGGACCTCGGCTAGCGCCTCGGTTCACCCACCGTGCTCGTCTGGTCGGCTCGCCTGTCGGCTCGCCTCCTCACTCGGGCGTGAAGCACCCCACCACGGGGATGCCGCCGGCGGCGGCGTCGGTCACGATGTCGCGGATCTCGCTCAGGTAGCGAGACCGCGCCTCGGGTTCGGCGAGCGCAGTGGGCGTGTCGACCACCAGCAGGTCACGATCCGGCAGGGACTCGGCCAGTCGGTGCAGGGTGAGGGCCAGGCCCTCGCTCCACGGGACGTGGCCGTCGGGGCCGGTAGCCAACGCCTGGGGGTATGGCCCCCACGACCGGTCGGCACCAACGGCCACGGCGTGGTGGTAGGTGAAGCCGATCAGGCCGAACGCCTCCCGGGCGCCGGGCACCTCCACCGGGGCGCGACCGGGCACCACCAGCGTGTCCTCGGTGAGGAGCCGCAGCCACGAGCGGCGCACCACCTCGTCGACCTCGCCCGCTGCCACCTCGGCCTCGGCGCTGGGCGGCAGGCGCGGGTCGTCACGGGCCGGGAACACCGGCACCAGCCACTGGGCGCTGGCCACCGGCTGACCACCCTCTCCGAGGCGCAGCGCGGCTTCGACGGTGGCCAGGTGGATGCCCTCCAGGTTGCGGGCGAAGCCGCCGCCGTCGTCCACCCGCCCCGGGGGCCGGTCTCCGTCCAGCCAGGCCCGCTTGGCCCACCGGGTGGGCTCGAGCACCGGGATCCAGCCGTGGACCAGATCGCCGACCAGTTCGCCCACGGTCTCCACGTGACGAGCCCAGAGGTAGCGGCGGGTGCGCTCGTCGCCGAACCCGCGCTCGTCGTGGGCGAACCAGCCCGGCAGGCTGCCCGCCACCAGCACGCCCCACACCGCGAAGCCCCGATCGCGGGCCATGGCCAGGGCGGCCCGCAGGTGGTCCACCGCGTCGCCGTCGAGTCGGCCGTTCACCGGTTCGAGCCGGGCCCAGTCCAACGGGACGCGGAGTGCGTCGGCCCTGCTCGAAGCCAGTGCGGCCAGCGCTTCGTCGACCGGGGCGGTGTCCAGCACGTCGGCCGTCACGTAGGGCGCGTCGGACGCGCCCAACCAGGCGGCCAGATCGGATGCGGGTGCGGGCTGTTCCCAGCCGGGGACGCACCACGGCGCCCCCCACCAGAGCTCCGCAGGTGATCCCATGGCTGGCATCCTCGCACCCCGGGGTGCCCGGGCCGTCGGTCAGCCGAACAGCCGGCTGTAGTCGGCGCCCCGACGCAGGTGGTGACCGCCGTCGATCGGCAACGACGCCCCGGTGATCCACGACGACTCGGGCCCCGCCAGGAACCGCACCGCCTCGGCGATGTCGTCCACCGTGCCGGCCCGACCGAGCGGCATGTTCTCGAGGTAGTCGTCCATGAGCGGGCCGCCCGCCGTGATGAACGCCATCAGCTCGTCGTCGACGATGCCGGGCTGCACGCTGTTCACGCGGATGCCGTCCGCACCCAGTTCCTCGGCGGCGCAGCGACAGGCGTGGTCGATGCCCGCCTTCGACGCGCCGTACGCCCACAGGTGGCGGTGCGGGAACGCCCCGGCCCCGGACGACACCGCCACCACGGCACCCCCGCCGTTGGCCCGCATGGGCCCGATGGCGTGCTTGATGCACAGGATGGTGCCCATCAGGTTGAGGTCGATCGTGGCCCGCACCCCCACCTCGGCGGCCGTCTCGAACGGACCCATGTGCAGCGACCCGCCGGCGTTGGCGATGAGGACGTCCAGGGCGCCGTCGGGGCCGCACGCCGCCGCCACCGCGGCCACCACCTGGTCCTCCACCGTCACGTCGGCAGGGATGTGGCGCACCTCGGACCCCGGCGCCGCGGTGGCGCGGATCTGCTCGGCTGCGTCGACCAGCTTCTGCTCGGTGCGACCGCAGATGGTGACGGTGGCCCCGTCGGCCGCCAGCCGGGCGGCCACGGCCAGCCCGATGCCGCTGCCACCACCGGTGACGAGGGCGAAGCGCCCGGCGAGCGCCGGGGTGGCAGGTCCGGACGAAGTGGAGCTGGATGCAGGTGCGTCGGTCACGGCGCAGAGGGTACGCGGGCAGGGCGGGGCTGGTGGTCGGGCGGTGGGAAACGGGGGCCGTAGGGTCGCGCAGGTGGAGACCGCGACCGTGGGGCGGGTCAACGCCCGGGTGCGGGCCTCGGTGCCGGACCGACCGTGGGTGCCGGCGGTGGCCGGGCTGGTGCTCGCCGTGCTCTTCCTGGTGGCCCTGCTGGTGCGGGCCGGCGGCGACGTGTCGCTCCTGGTGCACGCCGCGCCACCGTGGACCGACCCGGCTGCGGCCCGGCCCTCGCTCACCGTGCAACCCGCCGAAGACGGCTTCGACGGCCAGTTCTTCTACCGGCTGGGGGTGGCGCCCTGGTCCACCGACGAGACCGTGGCCGGCGTCACCAACGACCTGCCCGCCCTGCGCAACGCCCGTTGGGCGTTCGGCGCCCTGGCCTGGGTGGCGAGCGCCGGCGACCCCGACCTGGTCCCCTGGTCGCTCGTCGGGTTGAACCTGGTCGCGGCCGCCGCCCTGGGCGCGGTGGGCGGCGGGCTGGCCCGTTCCTCGGGCCGCCACGCGGCCTGGGGCCTGCTGTTCGTGCTCTGGCCCGGGTTCGCCTACTCCCTGTCCCTGGACACCTCCGAGCTGGTGGCCACCGCCTTCGCCCTGGGCGGACTCCTCGCCCTCCGCCACCGCCGCTGGCTGCCGGCGGCCGCCCTGTTGGCCGCCGCCGTGCTCACGCGCGACACCGCCCTGGTGGTCCCGGCGGGTGTCGCCGCGGGTGGGCTGGCCTGGATGCTGTTCGCCCGCGGCGGCGGGTCCGACGGGGCCGCCGACCGTCCCGGAGACGGACTTCGCACCTTCGCCGCCGGCGCCTCGGGTGTGGTCGTGTTCGGAGCCTGGCAGCTCGTGCAGCGGTCGCGGTTCGGTGAGCTGCCCCTCACGTCGTCGGGCGACAACAACCTCAGCGCACCGTTCGCCGGGCTGGTCGACCAGGTGCTGGCGACCGTTCCGCCGAGCGGGGTGGAGGACGTCTTCCGTCTGCTCTGCATGGCCGGGGTGGTGGCCCTCGTGACGGCCGCAGCGGTCACCCAGCGCGCCCGATGGGGGGCTCGCCGCGGCAACGCGGCACCAGACGGCGCAACGCAGGCCGACACCGCCCGGGACGCGGCACAGGGCGACGCAGCACTGACACCCACACGGACCGGTGCGGCCGCCCTCGGCGAATCGGCGGCATGGTGCCTGGCGGTGGCGGTGGTGGTACTGCTCAACGCCTACCTCTGGTCGGGGGCCACCGCCTTCATGCGGGCCACCACCGAGGCCGGGGTCCTTTCGGTGCTCGTGCTCCTCGGCCACCGCAGCCGAGGAGCCGACCGCCTGGTGGCGATGGCCGGCATCGGGCTCGCACCGCTGTGGGCCCTCACGGCCGTCGCCCAGCTGACCAAGCTCGGCTGACACGCCGCTCCGGCACGTACCACCGGACACACCCCACGTTCTGGCGTACCTCAGGATCACGGGGTGGACCTCAGGTACGCCGTTTCGCCTTGGCCGTGGGCGGCCGGGGTCGGTTCGTAGACTCGGCGGTCGTGCTGGAACGGCTGCGGGTGATCGACGCTGGCACCCGCCGGTGGATGATCGCCGGGCTGGTGCTTGCCGCCGTCACGCTGCCGTTGCTGCTCTCGGGGCCGGGCAACGACCTGGACGTGGCCAACGTGTTCCGGTCCGGCCGCGCCATCGCCCGTCACGGCACCTACCTGCCGAGCCGGGCCCCGGGCGCGCCCGTCCACGAAGCGCTGGTGGGCGTACTCGACCTGCTCGGTGGGCCGGTGCTCACCAACCTGGCGTCGCTGCTGGCCGCGGTGGCGCTGGTGGTGGGGCTGGACCGGCTCCTGCGTCGTGAAGGCGCTGGCCCCGGGGCCCGCTGGGCCGTAGCCCTGGTGGCGGTGAACCCGTGGTTCGTGGTGGCGGCCACCTCCACCACCGACTACGTGCTGGCCCTGGCCTTCGTGGTGGGCTCGGCGAACGCGCTGCGGTCGGACCGTCCGGTGCTGGCCGGGGTGCTGGCGGCCCTGGCGTTGGGCACGCGGATCGGATCGGCCACCCTCCTCGCTGCCCTGCTGGTGGCGCAGCTCACCGAGCGGGCGACCGACGGGCCCGAACCCGAATCGGCCGGTCGCCCGAACTCGGCAGCCGACCGGCGCACCGTGTTCCTCACCGCCGTCGTCATGGCGGTGGGAGCCGCCCTGTTGTTCGCACCGTCGGTGATCCGGGCCGGTGGTCTCGCCTTCGCCGAGAACGACTTCTCCACGTCGTCGGTGGTGGTGCAGGTGGGGCGGGCCGCGGTCAAAGACCTCACGCTGCTGGGCGTGATCGGCTCGCTGGTGGCGCTGGCCGCGGTGCCGGCGGTGGTGCGAGCCGTGGGCGGTTGGCGCACCTCGTGGTTGGTGCGGTTCGGCCTGCTCGGACTGGTGCTGTCCCAGCTCCTGTTCGTGCGGTTCCCGTGGAAGCTCCCCCACCTGCTGCCCACCCTGCTCTGCGGCGCCGTGCTGCTGGCCGCGGCCCTGGGCGACCGGGTACGGCCCACGATCCTGGTGGCACTGGTGGTCCTGCAGGTGCTCTACGGCGTGGTCCGCGTCGACGTGGTCCGACCCGATGACCCCGACCGGGCCACCGGCGCCCGCATCGTGTTCGACGTGGGCTGGGGCCCGGTGGTCACCGACTGGCAGTGCCGCCGCGACCACCCCGATCCCCACCTCGGCCGCCAGAAGGTAGAGGTGGAGGCGGCGTGGAACTGCGCCCAGCCCTTCGGCGGGGGACGTCAGGCGGGGGAATCCGGGGGGGGACCCGGGCGAGCGACGTCGGGCGAGCGACGTCGGGCGAGCGACGCCGGGCGGGTGGCCGGGGCCGCCGGTAGCTTCACGGCCATGAGCGACCAGACCGACGACACCGCCGCCGCGCCCGACCACGCCGCCATCTACCGGGGGGTGCGGGCCCGCATCGGCGAGCTGGTGCGAGACCTGCCCGACCACGACCTGGACCGCATCTCGCCGGCCACCCCCGAGTGGCGGGTGCGAGACGTGGTGGCCCACCTGGCGGGCGCCACGGCCGACAGCGTCTCGGGCAACCTCGACGGGGTGGCGTCCGACGCGTGGACCGGCGCCCAGGTGGCGGCCCGACGGGACCTCCCGATCTCGGCGCTACTGGAGGAGTGGGAGCAGTGCTCGCAGCTGGTGGAGCCGGCCATCGCCACCCTGCCGGCCCTGATGCGCGCCATGTTGCTCACCGACGCCGTGACCCACGAGCACGACATCCGGGGCACGCTGGGCCGGCCCGGCGCCCGGGACTCCGACGCCATCGACTTCGCCTTCCATGGCGTCACCCGGGGACTGGGGCGCCAGAGGGGCGACGCCGGTGCCCTGCGGATCGAGCACGACGCCGGTGAGCTGGTGCTGGGCGAGGGCGATCCCACCACCACGCTGCGCACCAGCCGCTTCGAGGTGGTGCGGGCCGCGGTGGGTCGACGCTCCCTCGGCCAGATCGCAGCGTGGAACTGGGACGGTGCGGCCCACCCCGAGACCATGGTGCTGTCGATGTTCTCCCCGGCCCGGCCCACCGCACTGGAGGAGTAACTGCCGGCTGCGGCCGGCCCCGGCCCTGGCTGCGGCGGGTGGGATCAGCGGGAGCGGTAGGTAGCCCGGGTACCAGTGTGGTCGGCGTCCTTGTTGAGCCGCTTGGACAGGTGCAGCCCCTCCAGCACCAACTCCACCGCGCTGGCCACCACGCCGGGGCGTTCGTCGTCTCCCACCAGGGCCACCACGGCGTCTCGCAGGGCCGGGATCTCGGCGGCCAGGGCCACCTCGTCCCGCGCCGCCACGTCTTCGCCGGCGTGCACCACCCGACCGTCGTCGAACGCGTCGATCACCTCGCGGAGACGACCCAGGTCGAGCCGGTCGCGGAACACGGTGAGCACGGCCTGGCGCAGGAGTCGGTCGAGCACCTCGCCGCCGTCGTCGTCGAGGGTGTCGAGCTCCACCTTGCCGGAGGTGGAGGCGACCAGGGCCTCCAGGTCGGTGACCCGCGGGACGACCTCGGTCTCACCCGCCCGCAGCGCCCGGCGGGCAGCGTTGGCCACCAGCGTCTCGGCGTTGGCCACCGTGAGGCGCACCGACACGCCCGAGCGCTGGTTGATGTGGCTGCTCTGGCGGGCGAGCTGGGAGAACGTCGCCACCACCTCGGCCATGAACGGCGGGGTGACCACGGTGAGGCCGTCGCCCTCGAGCGGCCGGGCCTCCTGGTCGACGATGGCGTTGATCGCGGTGACCAGCGACCCGTCGTTGGTAGTGGGTGCGGATCTGGGCGCCTAAGCGGTCCTTCAGGGGGGTGATGAGCCGGCCGCGGTTGGTGTAGTCCTCGGGGTTGGCCGAGGCGAACAGCACCACGTCGAGGGGCAGGCGCACCTTGAAGCCCCGGATCTGGACGTCTCGCTCCTCGAGCACGTTGAGCAGGCCCACCTGGATGCGCTCGGCCAGGTCGGGCAGCTCGTTGATGGCGAAGATGCCCCGGTTGGTGCGGGGCACCAGCCCGTAGTGCAGGGTGAGCTCGTCGGACAGGTAGCGACCCTCGGCCACCTTGATGGGGTCGACCTCACCGATGAGGTCGGCGATCGACGTGTCTGGCGTGGCCAGCTTCTCGCCGTAGCGGGTGTCTCGGTGCACCCAGGAGATCGGGGTGTCGTCGCCCTTCTCGGCGAGCAGTTCCCGGGCGTGGTGGGAGACCGGGTGGTACGGGTCGTCGTTGATCTCGCTGCCGGCCACGATGGGCAGCCACTCGTCGAGCAGGCCGGTGAGCGAGCGGATCATGCGGGTCTTGGCCTGGCCCCGCTCGCCCAGGAAGATCACGTCGTGGCCGGCCAGGATGGCGTTCTCCAGCTGGGGCAGCACGGTGTGCTCGTAGCCCAGCACGGCCTCCACCAGCGGCTCGCCGGCACGGATCCGGGCGATGGCGTTGCGGCGGATCTCCTCTTTGACCGGGAGCGACTCCCAGCCGGAGTCGCGGAGCTGACCGAGGTTCGCGGGCCGGTTCGACATGGCGTGGACGCTACCGCCGCCCTCCCCGTTCCGGCCCGGGAAGTGGCGGGACATCGGCCCTCAGGCCGCGTCGACCCGGGCGTGCACCACCGCCTCCCACAGCCGGGTGCGGACCCGGGTGGCCTCGGCGCCGCTCAGGTCGTTGGCGATCACGATCCCCTCGATGAGGTCGGCCACCACGGCCTGGTGGGGACGGCCCTTCACCACCACGGCCACGGTGGCGGAACCGTCGGGGCCGTGGCGGACGGTGCGTTCGGCCCCCGGGATGCGGGGCGGGGTGCGAAAGCCCGGCACCGACAGGCCCCGCGACCGGGCCGCCCCGGCCAGGGCCCGCACGGTGGCGGCGAACATGAGTGACGACGACTGCTCCATACGCAGACAGCATCCCCAGGCCCGGTGACAACGAAGCCGACCGGTCGACGGTGCCGGGCCTCCGCGCCGCGCCCACGGGCGACCGCGGCGCCGACCGCGGTGATATCGTGAGCTATCAGCGGAGGTGGCTCGTGACCGACATCTTGATCAGGGACGTGCCCGAGGAGGTCCTGGCGGCGATCGACGCCAAGGCGAAGCGCATGGGTCTCTCACGAACCGCATACCTCCGACGGGCACTCGAACGTGAGCGTGTCCCCGATGGCGGTCCGGTCCTCGCCCGCCCGAGACCCCGACGACCCCGTCGCCTTGTCGGGCGCCTGGGCGTGACCGCCTGGCCCATCGACAAGTCGGCCATCGCCCGCCTGCACCTGGCCTCCGATGCGGCCGAGTGGGCGAGCCGGATCGAGCGTGGGCTCGTGCGTATCTCCACGGTCACCCGTCTGGAGGTGGGCTTCTCGGCCCGCTCGGCCCAGGATCATCGCTCCCTCCTCACCGAACCGCCGATCGCCTCGATGCCCGTGGAGTACCTCACCCCTCGGATCGAAGACCGGGCCGTTGAGCTCCAGTCCGTGCTCGCCGAGCGCGGTCAGCACCGGGCCCCGTCAGTACCCGACCTCCTGATCGCCGCCACCGCCGAGCTGGCCGACCTGACCGTGCTCCACCTCGACAAGGACTTCGACCTGATCGCCGACGTCACCGGCCAACCGGTCCAGCGCCTCGACGTCCGCTGACCACACCGCCGGGACGTCACCGGATCATTCGGCGTTCAGGGACGCAGCGACAGGCCCTCGTCGGCGAGTGCATCTCGGAGGATTCCCAGCGCCCGTGGCCCGAACCCGTGCAGCGCGAGGAGCTCGGATTCCCGCAGGTCCACGACCTGGGCCAGCCGTGTGACCCCGATGGATGCCAGTGCTCGGGTGGCGGGCGCTCCGATCTTCGGAAGGTCTGACTCCGACACCTGCCCAGCTTCGCACGCGTTCCCGAGGTGTGTTGGGGACAGGGCAGGCGGTGACCGGGTCCGCACTACGTCGGGCTCGGGCCCAGGTCGTCCACCGGGTCGCCGGTCCGCACCGGGCCCGGGTGGACCACCAGGGCGCCCACGGCGAGGGTGAGCTCGCGCTCGTGGCGGAGGGGGCGCAGGACGTCGAGGTCCCGCTCGATGCCGCCGGGTTGGGCCCGGGTGACCATCACGCAGCGGTCGATGCGCTTCACCACATCCAACTCGGCGCCCCCCACCCGGATGCGGTGGCCCACCAGGCCGTCGGCGGTGTCGCCGCTGACGACCAGGTTGGGGCGGAACCGGCGCACGTCCCAGTGGCGCAGGTCGCCCACCGCCACGATGCTCACCTGGGTGCGCACCGAGTCGTGGTACGACCACGTCGGACCCTGCCAGGCCACCGGGTCGCTGTCGTCGACCTCGGGGTCGCTCAGGTTCTCGTAGGTCTGGGACTCGCCGGTGGGACCGAGCAGCGTGACGGGCCGTCCCACCCACGCCGAGATCCGGGCCACGTCGGTGGTGGGCCCGTGACCTGGCACGTCGACGGCAGCCCCTGACGCGGTGAGGAGACCCCGTCCGTACAGCAGGGTCGGGTCCCGGCGGGCGGTGAGCACCACGCCGGTGGCGGGATCGCGCAGTGCGTGCGAGCGGTCGCCCACCAGGCCCGCCTCTCCCACCTCCACAGCGCCCAGTCGCTCGCCCTGCAGGGACTTCACCGGATAGCGCCAGATCTGCTCCACGTGCACCGGCCCATGGTGGCACTCCGCCCAGTGCTGCCCGCCCGACTACTGGACCGGCGGACCGACCGCCGCGACCGACTCGACCCATCCGGCCGGACGCGGCAGGCCCCGTTCGGGTGGGGCCGGGCCCGTAACCTCCGGGCCATGCCCCGTGCCGACGCCCCGCCGCTCAGCCCGGTGCAGCGCGAGACGCTCGATGCCCTCGGGGCCGGCGGCACCCGCCCGTCGTTTCCCGACGACCTACGGGACCGACTGCGCACCGACCTGGAGGACGGCCTGGCGCCGCTGGTGGCCAACCTGGCCGCCGACGAGGGGCTGGTGGTCTCCAAGCACCTGCTGAGCCGGGTGCACGGGTGCCAGGTGCGGCTGCTGGCTGAGGACGACGGCGACTTCACCGCGTCGGTGCCGGTGGCCCGGGGCACGGTGTCGCACAAGGCCATCGAGCTGGGAATCCACTGGCCCCACGAGCCCTACCCGCTCGACCTGGTCGACGAGGCCATGGCCCGGATCTCGGGGGGCGACCACTGGCTCACCGACTTCCTGCAGACCTGTTCGGAGGCCGAGCGCGCCGAGCTGCGGGCCACGGCCGGCGACCGCGTCGCCAAGTTCTTCGAGTGCTTCCCCCGGCTGCAGCCCAAGTGGCGGCCCGTCACCGAGAGCAGCCTGTGGATCGACCTGGTGCACAAGCGGGTCACCCTCAGGGGCAAGGTCGACCTCACCCTGGGCACGGCCCGGGGCAACGAGGCCGGCAAGGTCATCATCGACCTCAAGACCGGTTCGCCCCGCACCGGCCACCGCGACGACCTGCGCTTCTACGCCCTGCTCGACACGCTGCGCACCGGCGTGCCGCCCCGGCTGATCGCCTCGTTCTACCTGGACACCGGCCGCCCGGAGGTGGAGGCGGTCACCGAGGCCCTGCTGGACGCCACCGTGGCCCGCACCGTCGATGGGGCGGTGCAGCTCACCGAACTCCGGGCCGGCACCCGCGCCCCGGTGCACCGCCCCGCCCACGACTGCCGCTGGTGCCCGGTGCTGCCCACCTGCGACGTGGGCCGCCGCTGGCTGAGCGACGAGGACGTCGCCCTCCCCGAACCCGACGAGGCGTAGCCGCCCGGGCTGGCAACCGAGATTTGTGCACGGAGGCGCCACCAGCGCCCTCGGTGCACAGACGTTCCGCAGGGCGGGACCAGCGGCGGCGTGCCGGGCCGACGGGTGTGCACCAGGCGCGCCCGCAGCGACCGCTGTGCACAGACGACGCCGAGCCGGGCCCACTGCGTCGGACCGCTGGGGACGGGTGGCGGGAGGGCCGGTACGCTGCGGCCATGGCGCGCGAGCAGCACGAGCAGGGTCCCGAGTCCGCTCCGGCCGCGCCCGCCGCCAAACCGGCCACCACCACGGCCGAGATCGTGCCCCTGCACCTGCCGCCGGTGGCCGACGAGCCCGAGGCGCTCGCCGACCCCCGCACCGGCGACGTCGACGAGTGGGGCCGGTCCGAGAACATGCGGCGCCTGATCCGCAAGCTCTACGACCCCATGTACCGACACTGGTTCCGGGCCGAGTGGGAGGGGCTGGAGAAGATCCCCACCGAGGGCGGCGCCCTGCTGGTGGCCAACCACGCCGGCGCCGTGCCGTCCGACGCCCCGGCGATCATGCACGGGGTCGAGACGGAGTTGGAGCGCCCCGTCTACGGCCTGGCCGACCACTTCTTCAAGAACACCCCGGTGGTGGGCACGCTGTGGTCGCGCGGCGGTGGCGTGGTGGCCCACCCCGACAACGCCTACCGGCTGCTGCGCCACCAGAAGCAGCTCGTGCTGGTGTTCCCCGAGGGGTCCAAGGGCCCGGCCAAGACCTACAACGAGCGCTACCGGCTCCGTCGCTTCGGCCGGGGTGGGTTCGTGGAGATCGCCATGCGGGCCGGGGTGCCGATCATCCCCATCGCGGTGGTGGGCGCCGAGGAGTCCATGCCCATCCTGTTCAAGCTGCCCACCGTGGCCCGGGCCCTGGGTGCCCCGTACTTCCCGATCACCGCCAACATGGCGCTGGGGCCGCTCGGGGCCCTCACCCACTTCCCGGCCAAGTTCAAGCTGCGGGTGCTGGACCCGGTGGAGTTCCCCGACGTGGAGCCCGACCAGGCGCGCTACTCCCGCAGCCGGATCCTCGACGAGTCCGAAGCCATCCGTCAGCAGATCCAAGAGGCCCTGTTCGACATGTTGCGCCAGCGGCGCTCGGTCTGGTTCGGCTAGGCCCGGGTGGGACGCCGCATCCTCATCACCGGCCTCGCCACCTATTGGGGTGGGCGACTGGCCCAGGCCCTGGAGGCCGATCCCGACGTCGAGGTGATCATCGGGCTCGACACCCGCAAGCCCACCGTGGCCCTGGAGCGCACCGAGTACGTGCGCAGCGACGAGAACTACTCGATCCTCTCCCGCATCGTGCGGGCCACCGGGATCGACACCATCGCCCACACGTTCCTGGTTGTCGACTCCACCCAGATGTCGTCTCGCACCATGCACGAGATCAACGTGATCGGCACCATGAACCTGTTCGCCGCGGCGTCCGCCGTGGGCAGCACGGTGCGCACGGTGGCGGTGAAGAGCTCGGCCCACATCTACGGGTCGTCACCGGCGGACCCCTACTGGTTCCGCGAGAACGACCGGCGGGTCGGCAGCGCCCGCACCAAGGTGGAGCGCAGCCTGCTCGAGGTCGAGAGCTACGTCCGCGACTTCGCCCGGGACAACCCCCACGTGTCGCTGTCGCTGCTGCGCTGCTCCAACGTCATCGGCCCCGACCTGTCCACGCCCATCACCAAGGCGCTGGAGCTGCCGCTCGTGCCGAAGGTGGCCGGCTTCGACCCGCGGCTCCAGCTCATCCACGAGGACGACGTCGTGTCGGCGATCCTGTTCGCCCTGGACCACCGCCTGGCCGGCATCTTCAACGTGGCCGGCGACGGCATGATCCCGTGGAGCGAGGTGTGCGCCATCGCCGGCAAGCACGGCCTGCCCATCCCGCCCGTGGGCACCGCGCTGAGCACCGAGTTCCTGCGCCGCTTCGGCCTGATCGACCTGCCGCCCGAGCTGATCCAGGTGCTCAGGTTCGGGCGCGGGCTGGACAACAGCCGCCTCAAGGAGGCCGGGTTCCGGTACCGCTACACCACCGCCGGTGCGGTGGAGGCGTTCATGGAGGCGGTGCGCCTGCGCCGCACCATCGGCACCAAGGACACCGGCTACCGCTACGAGGACGACGTGGAGCAGTTCTTCCGCCACTCCCCCGCCGTCCACCGCGCCACGTCCTCCCCCAGCGACCCCCCAGCCGCCGACCAGGCCTGAGCCGGCTGGCACCGCACGAGCCATCGAACCGGTCACACGATGATCCGAGCAGTCACGGAGCCCGGGGCGCTTCAAAGCAGCGGCAAGCGGACCCCTGACAGGAACATGAGCCTTAGCAGCAATCGGAGCATTCTCATCGTGGCCGCCATAGCCGAAAGAGGCGCTTGAGAAAATAGACGCACGCCTCGTCCTCTGTAGAGAAGCGCTGTTCCTCGAATCGTTCACCACGCTCGCTCAGGAACACGACCCATTCCTGTCCGCTAGGGAGTAGACACAGCGCCTCGTGGCGGTCGCCCTCAAAGCTGTAGTAGGTCGGGTCCACGCGTGCCGCATGCACGATCTCCCGAACATCGTCAAGCTGCATTACCCAACCGCCTTGAGGAAGCCAGCCTCGATTAGATCGGCGACCGTCTGCGACGACATGTACTGGATGCCGAGGCCCGGTTGACCGAAGGCGGGCGCAACCACCCCTGCTTGTACCTCGAGGGGTCTCAACACCTCGTACCGCTGGAGCGGTCCCGAGCCAGCAGGAAGTGCCCGCGCTTCAAACGGAGTACCTGCAGGAGAGAAAAAGCGGCCTGCGTCGTTGCCATAGCGGTCGAGCACCGTGCCCGGACGGATCGTCTCCGACTGGCTCCAACCGCCCAGAAAGCCACGGTTTGGCGCCTGAGCCCACAGCGGCTCGATCGCTGTCCCCGGTGTCGTTCGTGGAGTGGCGACTGCGGTAGGTGATGTCGAGCGGAGGGTGAAGAGCTTGGCGAAGCCGACACCGCTCAGGAGTGCGACGGGCAGATCGATGAGTAGGTAGTCGAACCAGCCGTCGGGGAGGGCAGCGCCGGTCGCGCAGCCAAGGCCGTCAAAGTTGCCGAGGCTGCCGCAGAAGAGATCGATCACTTCCTGCGAGCGGCCCTCTGGAAATCCGTGGGCGAGAAGCATCGCGAGGACACAGCCAGCCCGGCCGCCGACCCCGCACGCCAAGGCGATGTCCTCTTGAGTTGGGCCTCGGCCCGCACAGTTGACAAGGGCTGTGCGCCGCTCCGCATCGCTGTGTGGGCCGATCCAGCGGCTGCCACCTCCGGGCACTACGTCGCTGTGACGGGACAAGCCCTGACCCGAGAGGCACTCCTCATAGGAGTCTCTCCATTCCCAGCCCGCCAAAATCGACCCCCAGGCGAGCTCGCGGTCTCGGGCTCGCAGGCCGAGGGGGTCGGTGAGGTTGAGGGGGTCGTTGTTGGTGTAGTGGTGGGTGTTGGCGACCGTGGTGGTCGCGTCCACTCCATCCATCGGGTCGGGGGTGAGGAACTGGCCGGTGGCGGGGTCGTAGTCGCGGTTGCGGAGATGGATGAGCCCGGCGGTGGTGGCTTCGGCCCGGTAGCCGGGCTGGTGGTCGGCCACCGCGGTGTCGGGCTGGCCGAAGGGGTCGAAGCTGGTGGGTGCGTCGATCACGGCGGGGTTGGCGGGTTGTTCGATGATCGATCCGTGGTGATCGGTCTGGAACTCGCCGCCGGTGGCGGTGATCGGCCCGGCCGGGCCCACCACGGTGTGGGTCCAGGTCGCGGTGCTGTCGGTGCTGTGGCCGATGGCGTGGGAGTAGGGGCCCGTGACCGTGTCCGAGAGCACCTCGGTGGTCACAGTGGCGGTTGGGGGGG
>DAIMFV010000008.1:16138-31845 GCA_036724365.1 Acidimicrobiales bacterium
GTGCCGATCCGCTGGCCGGGCATGGCCACGCACAACGTCGTCGCGGTGTTCGCGAACTTGCAGGATGCGTCGACCGCGGCAAGACGACTCGCTGCTCTCCCGTCGTCGGTGTCGGCGGCCGTGGTGGTCCCGTCGGTGACCGCCGTGAGCCGCCCGGCGGCGTCATAGCTGGTCGCGGTCGTGGCGGTGGCGGTGCTGGCCGAGATGCGTCGTCCAGCGAGGTCGTAGTCGTAGTCGACGGTGTCGGTGGTGGTGGCAGCTTGGGCGACGGATCCGTTGGGGTTGGTGGCCCAGGTGGTGGTGGCGGAGCCGTCGGTGGTGGCGAGCCGGTTCCCGCGGGTGCCGTACTCCCAGCCCAGATCGATGCCGGCACCGTCAGTGGCCGAGGTGAGCTGACCGGCGTCGTCATAGCCGTAGGTGACGGTGGGCTCGGTGTTGAGCGTTTCGGTGGCGAGGCGGCCGTCGTGGCGCCACGTCAGCGAGGCGGTCCAGGTGTCGAGGCTGGTGTCGGGACGGACCGTGACCTGGGTGTAGGTGTCGACGCTGCCAGCGTCGTTGTGGTCCCAGGTGCGTGATCCGCCGCCGGCGGTGGTCTCCGCGGTGAGCAGTCCGTCGTCGTCGTAGCTGTAGGTGGCGGCGGTGACCGGACCGGTGCCGGTGTCACGGGCGATCGACGCCACCAGGCCGCCGGGGTGATGGGACCATGCCGTGGTGCCGGTCGGGTCGCTGCGGCCGATCGGGTTCCCAGCCAGATCCCAGTTGTAGGCGAGGGTCTCACCGGCGGGGGTGGTGACCGAGATGGGTTGCCCGGCCCGGTCGAAGACCCGCTCGGTCGTCGCGGTGGCGGTGCTGTCGTTGTGGGTGGAGCGGGTGGTCCAGCCCCGGGTGTTGCGCCAGTGCTCGATGGTGATGGTCGCCATCGCCGGGCCGGTGTGGGTGATGGTTCGGGGCGCGCCGTCGCTGTAGCGGCCGTAGGTGGTGACGCGCCCGGTGGGGTCGGTGACGGTGTCCAGCCAGCCGGTGTCGGGGTCATAGTCGAAGCTGGTGGTCTGGGGGCCCGCAGTCGCGGTCGGGGCCGGGGTGACATGGGCGATGAGGCGCCCAGCGTCGTCCCACTGCCAGGACTCGGCGACCGGGTCGTCGTTGTCGTCGAGGGCGGTGCGGGTCACACGGTTGCCGCGGTCGTCGTAGTCGTAGGTGACCTCGTTGCCCAACGCGTCGGTCACCGTGTTGAGCCGTCCGGCGTCGCTGTAGGCGAACCGGCGGGTCGACGCATCGGTGACGCCGACGACAGGGACGTGGGGGTCGGTCTGGGTGGCCACCAGCCCGGTCGGGGTGTATGTGGTCACCGTGGTGGCGAACCCGGTACCGGTCGGCGACGGCGTGGTCACCGCGACGAGGCGCCCGGCGTCGTCATAGCCGTAGCCCACTTGTCGTCCCTCCGGAGAGGTCCGCGACTTGACCCGGCCCGCCTCGTCGTAGCCGGTGGTCCACGTGGTGTCGTCGGGGCCGGTCACGGTGATCTGGCGGCCGGCGTCGTCGTAGTCGAAGCGGGTCCACGCCCGCTCGCTGACCGGGGCGCTCAGCCACGCGAAGCCGGGTTGGTCTGGTGGCGGTGTCGCCACCGCGGCGGTGCGGCCCGCCAACGTGAAACGGGTTTCGGTGACGGTGTCACCCGCAGCCGGCGCCAGTGCGGCGGGGTCCAGGGCGCCGCCACGGTGTTCGACCGTGCGCCACTGCCGCCCGGCCGTGTCGTAGTGGAAGCTGGTCATCAACCGTGCCGCCCCATCGGCGGGGTCGCCGTCGATGCGCGCCACCAACCGGCCCGCGCTGTCATAGGCGAACTCCTGGCGGGCCTGCACCGTGTCATCGTCGGGGTCCACCGACACCGGTCCGCTCACCGACATCAACCGGCCCCGGGCATCGAAGCTGTTCGTCACCGTGCGGTCCGCGGTGCCCAACGCGGCACCAGTGGTGGTCTGGGTGAGGCGGCCCTCGCTGTCATAGCCGTAGCGGGTCACCACCCCCTCCGGGTCCGTGGTCGCGGTGAGGCGGCCCAGCGGCCCATAGCTGTGGCTGGTCACCGCCAGCGCCGCTGGCTCGTCGACGTCACCGACCGCCACTGCGACCACGTCACCGGAGCGGTCTGTCACCGTCACCGTCGACACCCCATCCGCGTCGGTGACCACCGTGATCTCGGCCGCATCCACGCCCAGCCCCTCCAGGGCCGCGAACCCGGTGTCGCCCGGGCGCAACGTGTCATAGGTCGTGGTGTGCCCAGCCGGGTCGGTTATCGACTTGAGGTCGCCGTTGCCCCAATAGTCGAACACCGTCCCCAGATGGGTGGTCCCGTTGAACAACGGGTCGCGGACCTCCAACACCTGCCCGTCCGCGCCATACACGGTCTCGGTCACCGCGTCGGCCGGATCGGTCACCACCTGCACCCACGCCGCGGCCGGGTTCGACTCGTCAAAGCCGGTGTCGCCGCGTCGCACCACCTCATGAGACGTGACCAGCGTGGTCACCGCGTCAGGGAACGTCGACACCGACTTGAGGGTGCGGTCCTCCCAGTAGTCGAAGACGGTCACCACGCCATCCGCGTCGGTCACCGACACGACCAGATCAGCCAGCACCCCGGTGCCGTACACGAACGTGGTCACCGACCGGCCAGAGCCCGCGCACGTCAACCCCACATCGAGCGATGCCGCATCACACGCGACCGCCACCGTGTGCGGCATCGTCGCGCTGTTCGACGCCACCTCGTCATAGCCGAACCACGTCGTCACCCCCGCCGCGTCGGTGCGAGACGCCAACCGCTGATCCGAACCCGCCCCCGCCGCCGTGTCGCCAACCACATAGGCGAACGACGCGATCGTCCTCGACACGCCCCCCACGGTCTCGCTCACCGTGACCGGCCGCTTCGCCGCGTCGAACGCCGTGGACACCTTCACCCCAGAACGCGACGTCGAAGACTTGTTCTGGTCTCCCTGCCACTCCGACGCCGTCGACAACCCGAATGGGTCAGTGACCGCCAGGACCTCGCCACCCGGTCCGTACTTGTAGGAGATGTGATCTCCCGATGCTTCGTTCACGACTGTCGTGTAGTCGGCGGCGTCCACCCAGGTATCGCTCTGCCATCTTACTCCGTAATGGAACGTGAGCACATCGCCTGTCGCGTTGAGTTGTTCCGTTACTCGTCCAAGACCGTCATAGGTGTTCTCGACCACAATGTGGTCTCGATCGCTCGCCAGCTGGTCGACAATGCGTGATAGCCGCTCGTTCGTCCACTCGAACCGTCGACCGAAGCTTGGCTCGCCACCGGTCGGATACGGGCGAGAGGCCTTTGACAGGAGGGTCGTGCCATCGGGGCCTGCTTGGGCGTACTCGTAGGCAACCTCGATTCCTTCCGAGGAGACCACCCGGTCGATCCTCCCATCAACTCCAGCCACCTGGATCCAACCAGAGTCGTTAAGCCAGGCTGAATCATCGATGAGACGAAGCCAGGCATCTCCTTCGCCAAACTCTATTAGCGTCTCGGAGGGATCATCTGGTTCGTCGGGGTGGGTGATCACGACCTCCGGCTCACCGGGTCGTTCAATACCCACCAGGCGTCCCGCTAGGTCGAACAGCAGTTTGCGGCCTGATTCCTCCACCAGTTCGTACCCGGTCAGGAGTTGGGTCAGGGTACGACGAGTGCCCGCTGAGGTGACATACGTGCCGGGAGACACCCCAGGCCAATACGTCAAACGTCGTCCCTCCGGAGTTCGCACTCGAACCGAGCCGTCTAGGTCATCGAACTCAAGTGACGTGTCATACAGCGTTGACCATCCCAGCCCGAACAGCCCGTCAAGTTCCTCGCTGTTGGACGCGTAGCTGCGCTCCAGGTTGAGGTCTTGCACGCTGCCCAGTCGGTCGTTCTCAGCGTGGGCGAATACTCCGCTCGATGCATCAACTGGGTCGCCGTGCCATGGCCGACTGTTTGCATTCCCTAATACTCTTCCGCCCACCGTATAGAGCGAGGGCTGGGCGGTGCGGTAGCGTCTAATCGGGCCGTCCTGGCCGATAGCGATCGCGGCTTGGTAGTTGCCTGGGGCTGAGGCGATGCCATAGGAACCGATCCACGACGCCGGCGAGATCTCCATATAGCGAGCGGCGATGACCCCCGTCATGCGGGTTGCCTCAGACGGCGCCATAATGCGGTCCACATCGAAGGCCACGATGCGATGCCGGACAGGTTCGGTGTTCGTAGCGAGGGTAAGGACTATCCGCTTGCCATCGGGGCTCAGGACAGGCTCACCCTCTCCGCGGATCGGATATGCAACGTCCTCCTGGAGGCGGTGACGCGCGAGGTGCTTCGTAGCCAGGGATCCATCCCACACGACGAGAACACGATCGGTAGAATTATCTACCGTCATACCGGGCTCCAGCCCCACCACATCACTGGTCCACGACACCCGAGTTCCGTCGCCACTGATGGACACATTGCGGTTGCCATCGCCTGGGCCAGACCCGGAGTCCGATGGCAGACCGCCGGCGACGGTGGAGATCAAGGTCGGTTCGCTCCATGCACCTCCCACTACGGTCCTGGAGGAACGGAACACCTGGGGGTCCGACTCCCCATCCTGAGCAACAAAGGCGACGTGAAGGCCATTGCCCGAGATCTGTGCCTCGTAGACCTCGGCAGTCCACGTCGCCGGGGTCACGACACCGACCTCGTCGTCGCCATCCCGGAACAGCAGAGTGCGCACGTCCGGATCCGCCCCCAGACTCGAGGCAGTCGACAGAAACACGACGACTGAGCCATCGGCCGACAGCGACGGTGAGCTGCTCGCTCCTCCCTCGCCACGGGCACCAAGCCACCAATCGACCGGGTTGCCGTTCTCTATGCAGTCAAGGGTCTCGGACACCTCCATGGAGACGAGCTCTGGATCACCGAAACCCGAGAAGCGACTCGGGCGCGTCCACCGCAGAATCTGCGGGTGATAGATGTGGCTTTGGTTCCCACAGTCCCCCTGCGGACCTGAACCGCTGGACTCACCCGGATCCACCGGTGGTGCGCCCGCCTCGTATTGCTCACTCTCCCCTACGCCCACCATGACCTGACCGTTGGCCGATAGCACACCGCCCCACGTGTGGTAAGCGCGATCGGGATACTCCGCCGGATCGGTCATTGCCAGCACCCGGGGGCCACTCGGGCGGTTGTCGACTGCGAAGATCTCCGGTACGCGCTCCGGCCTATAGGTCGGTTCACCATCATCCGGACCCGTGAAACCGATGCTCTGCCCGTCCGCACTCACCGTCACCGGCATTGAGACGCGGGGCTCATACTCCGCATCGAGTGCAAGCTGCTGAATTCCCCAGCCCTCGTCTGGGCTCGATGGCTGACATCCCACGAGCAGCGAGCCGACGACCGACAGGCCCGCGAGGAGTGCACCGAAACGAACTAATCTCGATTCCACCGACGACGCCTCATCTTCCACCAGGGACCGGCGATTACCCGACACCGCCCGGATTGCTTAGCGCAGCTCGCTAACCGCATGAGGGATGCCTGGTCGCCCTCTGGGCGCAGGCCTGCCCCGAAGCAGGCCATCACCAGAGACCCGAGGCTCAGACACCTGCAGGTGGTCAGTGAGCGGCGAGCCCACGTTCCGTGGCATGGCCAATAGACGAACCGCAACCGCACGAGCACCCTTGCCAGCACCGTGAACGGCGGATCACGCAGCGCTTCCCGATCGTTGACGTAGACCAGCGAGCCACCGTCGTCGGCGATCGACACCCCCACCCCGGACACCACCTGCGCCTGGGCATCGTCAACCACCAACTGCCAGATCGACCACCCTCATCGACCTGTGCCGGCAGGCACCCAGCAAGTACCGGCGCCAACAGCGACACCCCCACCAACACCCCCAGCACCTGCCCGCATGTTCAATCCCGGGCACGCCGCCGGCAGGGGCCCTCGCGCCCGGCGCCTACCGGGGCCGGGGGATCTCGGCACGGCTCACCACCGGTCGCCGGTCGCGGCCACCGGCCGCCCGGGATCGGTACCTCACCCGGTGGCTCGGCTCGGGTTCGTAGAGTCTGCCGATGGATTGGGCCGCTGTGCAGTTGAGCCCGGCGTTCGGTTTCACCGTCGTCGGCCTCGTGATCGTGTTCGGACCGCTCGTCGCCGAACGGCTACGGCTGCCGGGGCTGTTGGGGCTGTTGATGTTCGGCGCGGTGATCGGGCCGAACATGTTGGACGTGCTCCCGCGCTTCACGGGGTTGCAGGCGGTGGGCAGCATCGGCGTGCTCTACCTGATCTTCCTGGCCGGCCTGCAACTCGACCTGGAGACGTTCGTCCGGTACCGGGTCATCTCCGGCGGGTTCGGATTGCTCACCTCGGTCATCCCGATGGCCCTCGGCACGGGTGTGGCGCTGCTGCTCGACATCGACCTGCGGCCCGCGCTGTTGATCGGCTCGTTCTGGGCGTCGTTCACCCTGATCGCCTACCCGACGGTGGCGAAGTACGGGTTGACCAAGACCCGGCCGGTGGCGGCCATCGTGGGCGCCAGCGCTATCACCGACGGCGTCTCGCTGGTGGTCCTGGCGCTCATCGTGGGCGCCGAGACCGGCGATGCGAGCGGCGCCCGACTGGTGTTCGACATCGCCCTCGGGTTCGCGGTGCTCGGCGTGTACTGCTTCGTGGTGGTCCCGGCCATCGCCCGGTGGTTCTTCACCGGGCTCGGCCAGGAGCGGACCCTTCGCTACATGCTCGTGTTCATCAGCCTCACCTCGTCGGCGGTGGTGGCGGAGCTGGTCGGGGTCGAGCCGCTGATCGGCGCCTTCTTCGTGGGCGTCGGCCTGAACCGCCTCGTGCCCAACGCCAGCCCGCTGATGGCGGTGACCGACTTCTTCGGCAACGCCTTCTTCATCCCGACCTTCCTGGTGTCGGTGGGTCTGCTCTTCGACCCCGAGGTCATGGTCGAGTGGTCGACGATCCGCCTGGCGCTCGGGTTCGTGGCTGCGCTCATCGCCGGCAAGGCGATCGCCGCCTGGATCACCGGCCGCATCTTCGGGCTGGCCACGGCCGAGGTCGGGCTCTTGTTCTCCATGTCGGTCGCCCAGGCGGCCGCCACCCTCGCCGCCACCGTCATCGGCTTCGACATCGGCCTGTACGGCAGCGACGTGGTCAACGCGGTGATGGTGGTGGTGGCCGTGAGCCTGATCGTGACCTCGATCGGCACCAACCGGTTCGCCCCCGCCATCCCGCCACCCGTCGAGGAACGGCGGCGGCCCGGCGAGACGATCCTCGTGCCCGTCCTCGCCGACCTCGACGGGCTCGCCGACGTGCTGCGCCTCGGCAGGGACCTGGCCGAACCGGCGGGCGGGTTCGTCCAGCCCCTGGTGCCGGTCACGTCGTCCACCGGTGCCGACCTCACCGAGGCCCGGACCAAGCAGGCCGACGTGGACCGGGTGCTCGGGGAGCTCGGGGGTGACGCCGAGACAATGCTTCGACTCGACCGGTCGGTGTCCACCGGCCTGCACCAGGCGGCCATCGAGGTCGACGCATCGCTGTTGCTGTTGGGCTGGCCCGGCCCCAACGACATCCGGGCCCGGCTGGTGGGTGCCACCTACACCGAGATCGTGGCCGCCACGTCCGTTCCGGTGGCGGTCGCCGCCCTGCACCCCGGCGACCGGGGGCGGGTGGTCGTGTACTCCGCCGGTCGTGAACTGGTCCCGGGCTACCTGCCCACCATGGCGCTGGCGCTGGACCTGGCCTCGACGCTGGCCCGCCACCAGGAGCAGGCGCTGGTCATCGGACCGCTCGCCCCGTCCGAGCTGGAGGAGGCCGGCCTCACGACTCCGCCCACCGCGGAGCACCGGGATGGCGACGCCGACCTGGAGGCGTGGGTGGCCGCCGTCACCCGCCCGGGCGACGTGGTGGTGGTGCCCATCCACGACCCGTCCATCGGCCCGGCCGCGATCCGGGTCTACGCGTCGGGCCGATCGGTGCTGGCCGTGAGCCAGAACCCCGAGACCTCGCCGGCCGCGGTGGTCAGTCCCATGAACCTGCCCGTGGGCCGCTCCATGGGCGCCTGACCTGCACCGTCGTCCAACCGAGACTTCGGGCCGCCGTCGGCTGGGCCATCATCGGGGGGTGACCAGCATCGATGTCCAGGTGACCGACGGCGTGGGGGTGCTCACCCTGAACGCTCCCGAGCGGCGCAACGCCTTCGACCTCGCCATGTGCGACGAGACCGCCGCTGCCCTCGACGAGCTCGAGGCGGACGACGGGGTGGGCGCGCTGGTGGTGACCGGGCGAGGCTCGGCGTTCTGCGCCGGGGCCGACCTGTCGCACCTGGGCGCCTCGCAGCGCGAGGGGCTGCTCGCCATCTACGAGGGCTTTCTGCGGGTAGCCCGGTCCCCGCTGCCCACCATCGCCGCGGTGAACGGGGCGGCGGTGGGCGCCGGCATGAACCTGGCCCTGGCCGCCGACGTGCGCCTGGCCGGGGCCTCGGCCCGCTTCGACACCCGGTTCCTGCAGCTGGGCATCCACCCCGGTGGCGGCCACACCTGGATGCTGCAGCGCATCGCCGGGCCCCAGGCCACGGCGGCCATGGTGCTGTTCGGCGAGGTTCTGAGCGGCGAAGAAGCCGCTGCCTGCGGGCTGGCGTGGCGGTGCGTGCCCGACGACGACCTGCTGGAGACCACCCTCGCCCTGGCCCGCCGGGCCGCCGCCGCCCCACGCGAGCTGGTGCGCCGCACCAAGGCCACCATCGCCGACGTGGCCACCATCGCCGACCACCCCGCGGCGGTGGAGCGCGAGCTGGTGGACCAGGCCTGGTCGGTGACCCAACCCGCCTTCCAGGAGCGCCTGGCCGCCCTCCAACGAAAGATCTCCGGCAGACCCTGACCGTGATCGGTCGACCACGCCGCCGGCCCCCCGCCTGCCCTCGGCTGGTCACCCGGCGAGGGCCCTGTTGCTCGTCGGAGGGGTTGGGTACGCTGGGCCTCCTGCCGAGGCGCTGAGAAGGAGGAGCCGTGTCGGATCAAACCGCCAAGCCGCACGTCGAAACCTCCGCCCCGTCGACGGTCGCCGAGATCCTGCACGAGGTCGATCCCATGGACGACCTCGGCCAGTTCGCCATCGACGACCTGACCGCCGACGAGGAGGATGAGTTCTTCCGCATCCTCGCCGACATCTGAGCGTTGTCGCCGGTCATCGTCGTCGACACCATGGTGGCGAGTGCCTGGCTGGGACGCCGGGACTCCGACCGCAAGCAGCGATGGTCGCCATCCCTTACCCGAGCGCGGTGGATCCTGCCGTTCACCGTCGTAGCCGAGATGCGGTTCGGCGCTGACGTGGCCGGCTGGGGCGCCCGGCGGAAGAGCGTCCTCGACCAGCTCATTCTTCGCTCGGGTGTGGTTCCGCCGCTCGGGGAGGTCACCGACTCCTACGTGGAGCTCCGGACCTGGTGCGTGCGCACCGGCCATGGCTTGGGCGCCAAGGATCACGAAGCCGACCGTTGGGTCGCAGCGGTCGCACTGGCGGCAAGGCTCCCGCTCGCCACGGACGACTCGATCTTCGACGACCTACCGATGCTCGACCGGGTGCATCCGGAACCCTGACCGGACGCGGCGGTGCTGGTGACGACCGCCCACCCCGATCAGGAGAAGTCGACCATGGTGGGGAGGTGGCGGGCGGCCAGCTCCTCGCCGCGGGTCACCAGCGGGGCGGCGTGGTGGTCGTGGGTGAGGAACATAAAGTCGTCGCCCCGGATGCCGCGCACCACCACGTCGGCCACGTGGGCGGGGTCGACGCCGTCGCCGATGATGCTCGCCAGGTGGTCGGTGACGAAGCGGCGGTCCTCGGTGTAGTCGGTGACCGACTCGGCCGGCCGGTTGCGATCCGAGTTCTCCACGATGTCGGTGCTGATGATGCCGGGGCACAACGCCGACGCCCGGATGGCCGAACCCGTCGCCACCAGGTCGCCCGCCAACGCCTCGGTGGCGGCCAGCGCCGCGAACTTCGAGATGCCGTACGGACCGGCGTAGGGGGATCCGAACAGGCCGGCCACCGACACCGTGTTGACCACGTGGCCCTCGGTGCCCTGGTCGATCATGCGGGGCACGAAGGCCCGGATGCCGTGGAGGATGCCCCACAGGTTCACGTCGAGGCAGTAGGCGAAGTCCTCCGGCGGGCGCTCCCACATGAGCCCGCCCACGAACACGCCCGCGTTGTTGCACAGCAGGTCGACCTGGCCGCACTCGGCGAAGGTGCGGTCGGCCAGCACCTGCACCGCGTCGGCGTGGCGTACGTCGGTGGGCTGGGTCAGCACCTCGGCACCGGGGGTGGCGGCCCGCACGGAGTCGGCGGCGGCATCGAGCGCGGCGGCGTCGACATCGGCCAGGGCCACCCGCATGCCCTCCGCCGCGAAGCGGTGGGCCAGGGCCCGCCCGATGCCGCTTCCGGCTCCGGTGACCACGGCGACACGGCCGACGAGCTCCTGCATGGCTTCCTCCGAGATGGGTGGCGTGGGTGGATGGACGAGTGGCGGGGCCAGCGGAGCCAGCGGAGCGGACGCACGTCGGCGAGACCGGTGCGATCGACCTCAGGCGAGGTGGCGGGCCAGGAACGCCCCGGCGGCATCGACGCTCAGCACCGATTCTGGGATCAGCTCGGGCGGGAACGCCTGGAACACGTGGACGAGGTTCGGCCACACGGTGAGCTCGACGTCTGCGCCGGCGGACCGGGCCCGGCTCGCGAAGTCGACCGAGTCGTCGAGCAGCACCTCGGCGTCGCCCACGTCGATCCTCACCGGAGGGAACCCGGCCAACACCTCGGGCTCGGTGAAGCGGGGTGAGGCCAACGGGTCGTTGGCCGCGGCGCCGTCGAGGTAGCCGGCGGCCATCCACCGGAGGTCGGCGGGCGAGCACAACGGGTCCACGTCGGCCCGGCTGGTCACCGACGCCGAGCTGACGGTGAGGTCGGTCCACGGAGAGAACGCCACCACCGCTGCGGGCGTCGGGCGGCCATCGGCCACCAGGGCCCCGATCACGGCGAGGGCCAACCCGCCGCCGGCGGAGTCGCCGGCCAGCGCCGTGTGGTTCACCCCGATGCCACGGCCGCCCAGGTCATCGAGGGCGGCCCGCACATCGAGGACCGGCGAGGGAAAGCGATGCTCGGGGGCCAGGCGGTACTCGAGCGTCACCACCGGCCACCCACTGGCGATGGCCAGTCGGCCCGCCAGGTTGCGGTGGGTGTCGAGGCCGCCGGTGACGTAGGCGCCGCCGTGCAGGTAGAGGATCACGCGGGAACGAGCCGCACCCATCGGCACCAGCCACTCGGCGGGCCGGGCGCCAACGGTGTCCGGCTCCACGGTCACCCCGTCCGGCGCGGGCACCGAACCAGCGGTGGCCGACATGGCCTCGCGCTGTTCGGCGACGGTGCCCTGCCCCAGGTGGGCGTCGGCCACCAGGGCTCGAATGGCTTCGAGGCCAGCGTGGTTCATCGACCAACCGCCCTCGCCTCACGGCGAGGATCGGGCGCAGCGGTCGAGCGCTCGCACGTGGCTGCCGGCTGCATGGCCTGCGACCGTACCGGCGGCCCGGTGGGCCGGCAACCGTTGTACGTTCCGCCCAGGCACCACACCACGTCAGGGGACGCCCATGGCCGGCCGGCCGCGCTACGCAGGGGAACCGATCACCGACGACGACGAGGCCATCGCCGCGGCGCTGGCCGACGTGAGCGTGCCCACGCTGTTGGTGTCCATGGTCCACGTCACCGGCGACCCGTCGTGGATCCGGGGCCCGCTGCGCCCCGCCGGCATCTACCTCAACGAGGTCCAGGGGTTCATGGCCCCCGAAGACCAGGCCGCGGCCCGGGCGAAGGCCCACGCCGCGCTGTGCGACTGGCGGGACCGGGGCTGTCCCCTGCCACCGCCCCCGCCGCCGGAGCTGGTGCAGGAGATGATGGACTTCCTGGTGGTCGACCACGTGCCCGCCGAGTACGTGCCGTTGCTGTTGGAGGAGCTGGAGCTGGATGGCGTGGACCAGCGCGACCCGGTGTGGGTGGCGCAGGTACCCGCCGCGGCCAAGGCCGACCTGCCGGTGGTGATCATCGGAGCCGGCATGTCGGGCCTGCTGGCGGGCATCCGCCTGCGCCACGCCGGCATCCCGTTCACCATCGTGGAGAAGAACCCCGGGGTGGGCGGTACGTGGTGGGAGAACCGCTACCCCGGTTGTCGGGTGGACGTGGGCAACCACTTCTACTGCTACTCCTTCGCCCCCCAGGACGGCTGGACCGAGTTCTTCGCCCGCCAGCCCGAGCTCCAGGCCTACTTCGACCGCTGCGCCCACGACTACGGCTTGATCGACCACATCCGCTTCGACACCGAGGTCACCAGCGCCCGCTGGGACGACGCCGCCGGTCGCTGGCGGGTGGCGGTGCGGGGTCCGGACGGCGACGCGGAGTTGGAGGCCGCGGTGCTGATCAGCGCCGTGGGCCAGCTCAACCGGCCCAAGCTGCCCGACATCGAGGGGCGCGACTCCTTCGCCGGCGTGGCCATGCACTCGGCCCGGTGGCAGGACGGCACCGACCTCGCCGGCAAGCGGGTGGCGGTGATCGGCACCGGGGCCAGCGCCTTCCAGATCGTGCCCACGATCGCCCCCGAGGTGGCCCACCTGAGCGTGTTCCAACGGTCCGCGCCCTGGATGTTCCCCAACCCGCACTACCACGACCCCGTGGGCCCCGGCGTGCAGTGGGCTCTGCGCCACCTGCCGTACTACGGGCGCTGGTACCGGTTCTTGATCTTCTGGCCGGCGTGTGACGGCGGCCTGCCAGCCATGCGGGTGGACCCCGACTGGCCCCACCAGGACCGGGCCGTGAGCGAGATCAACGACGCGGCCCGGGAGTTCTTCACCCAGTGGATGGCCGACCAGGTGGGCGACGACGCCGACCTGCTGGCCAAGGTGGTGCCCGACTACGTGTGCCTGGGCAAGCGCACGCTCCAGGACAACGGCAGCTGGCTGGGTGCCCTCACCCGGGACCACGTGGACCTGGTGACCGACCCGATCCGGCGCATCACCCCCACCGGCGTGGTGACGGCAGGTGAGGACGGCACCGAGACCGAGCACCCGGTGGACGTGATCGTGTACGCCACCGGCTTCCACGCCAACCGCTACCTGTGGCCCATGGAGATCGTCGGCCGGGACGGCGTCGTGCTGGGCGAGCAGTGGGGCGACCGGCCCACCGCCCACCTGGGCATCACCGTGCCCAACTTCCCCAACCTGTTCTGCCTGTACGGGCCGGGCACCAACCTGGCCAGCGGCGGCAGCCTGATCTTCCACTCCGAGTGCCAGGTCCGCTACGTCATGGGCTGCCTGGGCACGCTGCTGCGCCAGGGCGGCGGCACCATCGAGGTCCGCCAGGACGCGCACGACGCCTACAACGAACGGCTGCAGGCCGAGCTGGACACCATGGTGTGGTCGCACCCGTCGATCCGCTCCAGCTGGTACCGCAACGACGAGGGCCGCATCTACGTGTTGTCACCCTGGCGCCTGGTCGACTACTGGTCCTGGACCCGCGAACCCGACGCCGCCGACTTCACCCTCACCCCACCGACCCCCTGACGGCTGCCGGTGCGACGCCCCGAGACCCCCCGCACCCCCCACGAAACGGCGTACCTGAGGCTCACGGGGTGGTCCTGAGCTACGCCAGAACGCGGGGGTCGGCGAACCCCCACGAAACGGCGTAGCTGAGGCTCACGGGGTGGTCCTGAGCTACGCCAGAACGCGGGGGTTGGTGGGTTGGGTACGGTGCCGGCATGGCAGCGAACGCAGAGCAGGCATACGAGAAGTTCCTGGCCGCCGTGGGCCAGCCCGAGGGCGAGGGCGAGTGGTTCCAGATCACCCAGGACCAGATCAACGCCTTCGCCGACCTCACCTTCGACCAGCAGTTCATCCACGTCGACCCCGAGATGGCCGCCCAGCTCTCGCCGTGGGGCGTCACCATCGCCCACGGGTTCCTCACCCTGTCGATGCTCACCCACCTGTCGGGGTCCATCCCCCAGGACATGAGCCGCTTCGCCGGCATCGCCATGGGGGTGAACTACGGCTTCGACAAGATCCGCTTCATCAACCCGGTGAAGGTGAACGCCCGCATCCGGGCCACCAGCGTGCTCAAGGCCGTGGAGCTGCGAGACCCCAACACCATCCAGACCGTGCGCACGGTGACCGTGGAGATCGAGGGCGAGGACAAGCCGGCCTGCGTGGACGACTGGATCACCCGCCTCACCTACAGCTGACCCGACCCCCGGCGTTCTGGCGTACATCAGGACCGGGGGGTGGACCTGAGCTACGCCAGAACGTGGGGGTCGGGGCACGACGGTGGACCGGGGTCTAGATTCTGACGGTCCGTCAGAGACCCGCACCGCACCGACCGCCAAGGGGGCAGCCGTGACCGAATCCTTCGCCGACGCCGGAACGTTGTGGGACCTGGTGGAGCGGCGCGCCGCCGCCACGCCCGACACCGTCCTGCTCATCGACGAGGCCGGGCGCACGCTCACCTGCCGGGAGTTCCGTGACCGGGCCGAACGGGTGGCAGCCGGCTTCGCCGAGGTGGGGGTGGGTGCCGGCACCCGCGTCACCTGGCAGGCCCCCAACCGGTTCGAGACGCTGCTGGCCAGCTTCGCCCTGGCCCGCCTGGGCGCCATCCAGAACCCGATCCTCCACCTCTACCGACACAAGGAGGTGGGCTACGCCATCACGGCCACCAAGGCCGAGGTGGTGCTGGTGCCCGGCGAGTGGAACGGCTTCGACTTCGGCGCCATGGTCCACGAGCTGGTGGCCGACCTGCCCGCCGACACGCGCCCGCAGGTCATCGACATCTTCGCCGAGCTGCCCGAGGCCGACGCGGCCGGGCTGGGCCCCGCCCCGGCCAGCGGCGACGAGGTGCGGTGGATCTACTTCACGTCGGGCACCACGAGTGACCCCAAGGGCGTGCGCCACACCGACCGCACCCTCATCACCGGGGCCTGGGGCATGGCCGCCGCGCTGGACATGCAGCCCGACGACGTGGGCTCCATCGCCTTCCCGTTCGCCCACATCGCCGGTCCCGACTACTTCGGCACCATGCTGCTGAGCGGGTTCGGTGCCGTGCTCGTGGAGGCCTTCGCCCCCGCCAGCGCCGTGGCCGCCTTCGCCGCCAACGGCGTGACCATGGTGGGCGGGAGCACCGCGTTCTACCAGATGTACCTGGCCGAACAGCGCAAGGACCCGGCCACGCCGATCATCCCCACCCTGCGCAAGGTGTCGGGCGGCGGCGCCCCCATGCCGCCCGAGATCTACGACGAGGTGAAGCGGGAGCTGGGCGTGCCGATCTGCCACGGCTACGGCATGACCGAGTGCCCCATGATCTGCCTGGGCTCACCCCACGACACCGACGAGCAGCGGGCCAACACCGTGGGCAAGCCGGTGCCGGGCCTCGAGCTGCGCACCGTCGACGCCGACGAGCGGGTCACCGGTGCCGGCGAGGACGGCGAGGTGCGGGTGAAGGGCCCCATGGTGTTCCGGGGCTACACCGACGAGGCCGCCACCGCCGAGGCCTTCGACGCCGACGGCTGGTTCCGCACCGGCGACGTGGGCCACGTGCGCGCCGACGGCCACGTGGTCCTCACCGGCCGGCTCAAGGACATCATCATCCGCAAGGGCGAGAACATCTCGGCCAA
>DAIMFV010000009.1:0-4383 GCA_036724365.1 Acidimicrobiales bacterium
CCGTGCCAGAAGGCGTCGTCCCAGGCGTAGCCGTGGCCGGTGCGGAGCCGGACCACCAGCACGGCGGCCACCACCACCTCCACCGCCACGGTCACCACGGCCACGCCCCTGAGCACCCGGCGCACGTCGCCCAGCGCCAGGGTGCCCCGCTCGGTGGTGGCCACCAGGGCCATGCGCAGGCCGAGGCGGTTGGACACGAGCATGGCGATCAGCGACGCCAGCGTCATGAACCCCAGGCCCCCCACCTGCACCAGCACCAGCAGCACCACCTGGCCGAAGCCGGTGAAGTGGGTGCCGACGTCGACCGTGCTGAAGCCGGTGACGCACACCGCGCTGGTGGCCGTGTACATGGCGGTGACCAGGCCGGTGTCCCGACCGGCCGCGGTGGACCACGGCAGCAGGAGCAGACCGGTGCCCACGGCGATGGCGGCCACGAAGGCCGTGACCACGAACCGGGCCGGGTGGTCCGCGAGCGACCGACGGCCCGCGCCGCGAGTGCGCACGCCGGGACGTTACGCCGTGGGACTGGCGCCCGACGGCGGGCCACCATTCGCCCCGGCACCGCCGCGGGCGGCCCACCAGGCGTCGAGCCGGCCCAGGGCCTCGTCGTGGTCGAGCGGGCCCTCCTCCATCCGGACCTCGAGCAGGAAGGCCAGCGCCTCGCCCACGTGACGGCCCGGGCCCACGCCCAGGTGGGCCATCACCTGCTGGCCGTCGAGGTCGGGGCGGATGGCGTCGAGCGCCTCCTGCTGACGGAGCACGCCGATGCGCTCCTCCAGCTCGTCCATGCGCCGGGCCAGGGTGGCGGCCTTGCGCTGGTTGCGGGTGGTGCAATCGGACCGGGTCAGGTCGATCAGCTCGGCGAGGTGATCGCCCGCGTCGCGCACGAACCGGCGCACCGCGGCGTCGGTCCAACCCATCTTGTAGGTGTGGAACCGCAGGTGCAGGTACACGAGCTGACGCACCGCCTCCACGTCGTCGTTGGAGTAGCGCAGCGCCTTCATGCGATCACGGGCCATGCGGGCCCCCACCACCTCGTGGTGGTGGAAGGTCACGCCGCCGTCACCGAAGGCCCGGGTACGGGGCTTTCCCACATCGTGCAAGAGCGCGGCCAGGCGCACCAGCCGCTCCGGCCTGGTCTTGGCCACCACCGCGATGGTGTGGGCCAGCACGTCCTTGTGGTGGTGGATCGGGTCCTGTTCCAGGCGCATGGCGGCCAGCTCCGGCAGGAAGTGGTCGGCCAGGCCGGTGTCGACCACGAACCACAGGCCGGCCGACGGGTCCGGGGTGACCAGCAGCTTGTCGAGCTCGTCGCGGATGCGCTCGCCCGACACGATCTCCAGCCGGCCGGCGTTGGCGCGCACGGCGTCGACCAGGTCGGCGGTGGGTTCCAGGCCGTACCCGGCGATGAAGCGGGCGGCCCGGAGCATGCGCAGCGGATCGTCGACGAACGACACCTCGGGCGCCAGGGGCGTGCGCAGCACCCCGGCCGCCAGGTCGGCCGCCCCGTCGTAGGGGTCGATCAGCTCGGGCACGGGCACGGCCAGCGCCATGGCGTTCACCGTGAAGTCGCGCCGGGACAGGTCGACCTCGATGGTGTCGCCGAACGACACCTCGGGCTTGCGGGAGTCGGGCTCGTAGGACTCGGCCCGGAAGGTGGTGATCTCGTAGTCGCGTCCGTCGATGCGCAGGCCGATGGTGCCGAAGCGCTCGCCCTGGGTCCACACCGCATCGGCCAGCGGCCCCACGATCCGCTTGATCTCGTCGGGGTGGGCCGGAGTGCACAGATCGACGTCGGCCGACTCGGCCCGCTCCTTGCCCAACAACAGGTCCCGCACCACGCCGCCCACCAGGTACAGCGGACGGTCCGCGTCCACGAAGGCCTCGGCCAGGGGCCGGACCTCGTCGAGGACGTGCTGCATGCGGGCGGGGATCACGGCGGAGACGCTACGGAGCCGCAGCCGCGCGCCGCCAGAACGATGCGGGGCCGGGTGGGGTCGGCCCCCGACGGCCGCCCGCTGCTACCGGAGGGTGGCGAGGCCGGCCTGCTGCACCGCGATGCGGAAGTCCTCGGGGTGCACGGCCCGCTCCAGCGCCTCGTCGAGCGACACGTACTCCTCGCTGAAGAGGTGGAACAGCGCCTGGTCGAAGGTGGCCATGCCGTGGTACTCGCCCTCGGACATCAACCGCTCCAGCACCGACGGATCGGCGCCGTCGATGATGGCGTCGCGCACCTTGTGGGTGCCCACCAGGCTCTCCACCACGGCCACCCGGCCCCGGCCGTCGGCCCGGTCCACCAGCCGCTGGCAGATCACGCCCCGCAGCACCCGGCCCAGCAGCGAACGGGCCGAGCCCTGCTGGTGGGGCGGGAACCGGTCGATCATCCAGTTCACGGTGTCGGTGGCCGAGAGCGTGTTCAGCACGGCGATCACCAGGCGGCCGGCGGCGGCCGCCGCCAGCGCCTCGCGCACGGCGTCGGCATCGGGCAGGTCCGACACCAGCACCACGTCGGCGTCCTGGCGGGCGATCCGACGCAGGGCGTCGGCCACGTGGGCGGTGTCCGAGCCCACCTCACGCTGGCTGACGATGGCCTCCCGATCGGCGAACAGCACCTCGATGGGATCCTCGATCGTCACGATGTGGCGGGCGTGCGACGCGTTGATGTGGTCGATCATCGCCGCCGCCGTGGTGGTCTTGCCCGACGCGGCGGGACCGGCCACCACCACCAGGCCGTCTCGCTGCGACGCCAGGTCGGCCACGATCGGGGGCACGCCCAGGTCGGCGATCGCGGGGGCGCCCGGCACCACCCGCCGGATCGCCAGGCTCACCGAGCCGCGCTGGCGGTAGACGTTCACGCGGAACCGGCCCAGGCCGGGCACGCTGTAGGCCAGGTCGGTCTCGCCCGAGGCCTGGAACTCGGCCGACTTCTCCGGCGTCAGGATCTCGGCCGCCAGCGCCTCGATCTCGTCGGGCTTCAGCGATTCGAGGCTGGTGCGCTCCAGACGGCCGTTGCGACGCAGGCACGGCGGCGATCCCACCTTCACCAGGAGGTCGGAGCCGCGCTCCTCGAGCAGGTACTGCAACAGATCGACAACACGGGCCACGGGTCGCACCTCGTCGGGAGCAGGGGGAAGGGGCCCGGGAGGGAGGGCCGTGGTTACCCGTCGGCGGACTCTGCCCAGTTCTTGAGCACTGCGTTCGACACGCCGTGGCCCGGGCCGCCCTCGGTGGGCTCCTCGGGTCGGTACCCGCCGTCGTCGACCAGCGCCGACAGCACCGCCCCGGTGCACAGGCTCAGGGCCTCCAGGTCGTAGCCACCCTCCAGGAACAGCAGGCGCCGGCCCGGTGGCACGAGGTCGGTGAGGACCAGGCTGATGTCGGCGTAGTCGGCGCTGCTCAACCCGAGGTCGGTGATCGGATCCCGGCGGTGACCGTCGAATCCGGCCGAGAGGATCACCCACGTGGGCTTCCAGGCCGCGACCACCGGCAGGATCACCTCGTGCACGGCGTGTCGGTACACGTCGCCGGTGGCGCCCGCCGGCATCGGGAAGTTCATGGTGGACCGATGGCCCTGGCCCGCACCCAGATCGGCCAACCGGCCCGTGCCGGGGTAGAGCGGCCACTCGTGCAGCGACACGTAGAACACGCGGGGGTCGCTCCAGAAGATGTCCTGGGTGCCGTTGCCGTGGTGGGCGTCGTAGTCCACGATCACCACCCGCTCGCCGCGGTCGGCCAGGTGGGCGGCGGCCACCGCCACGTTGTTGAGCAGGCAGAACCCCATGGCCCGCGCCGACAGAGCGTGGTGCCCCGGCGGGCGCACGGCGCAGAAGGCCGCCGACGCCTCACCGGCGTCCAGGCGCCGGACCGCCTCGATGCCCGCCCCCGCGGCCAGGCTGGCCGCCTCCCAGGAGTGAATCCCCAGGTGGGTGTCGCCGTCGATGTAGCCGCCACCGGTGACCGAGAAGTTCGACAGCGCGGTGCGGTAGGCCACCGGGTGCACCGCCTCCAACGCCTCGTCGGGAGCCGGCACCGAGGCCACCGGTATCAACGCCTCCCGGAGCCCGGCCCGGTCGATGCCCTCGTCGACCGCCCGCAGTCGCGCCGGTCGCTCGGGGTGCCCGTAGCCGGTGTCGTGGTCGGCGAAGCGGGGATGGGTGACGTACAGCACCGACATACCTCCGTACCCTAGGGAGTTGCGATCGGGTGGCCACGGCCCACCGGTCCACCCTGCAGCCTCGACCCCGGGGTCCCTCACCCGTGTCAGCACCCATCAGCACCAGAGGCGGCCACCATGGCGGTCGATGACCGTCACCGCCTGCACCGCCACCCCGTGCAGGTCTCGGCCTGGCGGGGAGACGACCGCACCGTGGTGCTCAGCCCCAG
>DAIMFV010000009.1:4393-31534 GCA_036724365.1 Acidimicrobiales bacterium
CGGCCTCGCCCCACCGTGGAGGAGGTGGCGCTGTCGTTGCGCCGGCTCGCCGACCAGGGCCAGCAGCGGGCCATCACCAGTGCCCTGCACCACCACGAGTTGGAGCCGTTCCTCCAGAACGGCTTCGACGTGCACGAGCGGCTCCACCTGCTGCGCCACGACCTCCAGCACCTGCCCGAGGTGCGACCCCACCCGTTCCGCCGGGCCTGGCGGCGCGACCGGCCTTCGGTCCTGGCGCTCGACGGCCTCGCCTTCGACGACTTCTGGGCCCTCGACGCCCGGGGTCTCGACGACGCCATCCGCGCCACTCCCGTGAGCCGGTTCCGGGTCCGCCGCTCACCCGACGGCGACGCCACCGGTTCCACCGGCGTCATCGCCTACGCCGTCACAGGTCGAGCCGGTGGACGGGGCTACGTCCAACGGCTCGCCGTGCACCCCGACCACCAGCGCCAGGGCCTCGGCGCCGCCCTGGTGGCCGACGCCCTCGGCTGGCTCCGCCGCGGGGGCGCCAGCCAGGCCCTGGTGAACACCCAGGAACGCAACACCGGCGCCCTCTCGCTCTACCTGGCCTGCGGGTTCGAGCTCGAGCCGACGGGACTCACCGTGCTCACCCGCACGCTCGACCGACCCGTGGCCGACCCGGCGACCGACCCGGTGACCGACCCGTGACGCACGTCCGCCCATCGCCGCTCACCGCCACCGCCCGGCCGGCCCGCCTGGTCGCAGTGGTCATCGCGGTCCTGGCGGTGCTCACCGTGCTCGGCACCGTCACCCCGGTCGCGGCCACGGCCCACTCGGCTTCCACCACCGCCGCGCCGTCCGGCCTCCGTCGATCCCTCGGTACCGGCGACCGTCCCACCGTCCGCCTCATCGAACAGGACGGCGTCGTCGGTCCCGACGACGACTTCGTGGCGTTCTTCGAGGTGTCGGGTGTCCCCGCCGGCAGTGATCTGGCCGTCGACATCTATCCCGCCATCACCACCCAGGCCCAGCTCGACGCCGCCCGGGACGGCACCCCGCGCAACTCGATCGGCACCTTCCCGGTCATCGACCTGCCCGGCGATCCCCTGGTGGCGCCGGTGCAGTCCGGCTTCGTCATCAACCTGTACGGACCCGACGGACCGGCCAAGGGGGGCGGCTGGGCCAAGCGCCTCACCCGGGCCGGGGTGTACCCGCTGAAGGTCCGCCTGCGCGGTCCCGACAACACCACCGTCGAGACCGTGGTCACCTACCTCCTGCGCGGCCCCGACAGCGACGACGAACTGGAACCGGCGTCGGTGGCGCTCCTCGCGGAGATCCGATCCGGCACCGACGCCACCGACCTCCTCGCCGCGCCCGCCGCCCCCCTCGACGACGCCGTGCTCGACGGCATCGCCACCCTCACCGACGTGGCCACCGGCCACCCCTCGATCCCCCTCACGTTGTCGGTGACCCCCGAGGTGGCCCAACGCCTGGCGACCGGGGCCGCTTCGCCGGCTCCGGCCGATCCGTCCACGCCCGCCTCGACCCCGTCGTCGTCCTCGACCTCCACCGCGCCCGACGACGCCGACCCGGTCACCACCTCGGCCACCGTCCTCGCCGGGCTCGTGGAGCTCCTCGAACCTGCCGACCGCGAACTGCTGGGCGCCCCCGCCCACGACATCGACGCCACCGAGCTCACCGCCCTCGACCTGAGCGACGAGCTCCGCGCCCAGGTCCACCACGGGTCCCGCATCCTCGCCGACACCCTGGAGCCACCGGTGGGCGCCCGTTGGCAGGTGACCACCCGACTCGACCCGGCGGGCATCGAGGCCCTCGCCGCCCTGGACGTGGCCGAACTGCTGGTGCCACCCGCCACCGTCGAGGGCACCCCACCCACCCTGCCGTCTCGCGTGGCGGGCACCTCGGCCGCCACCCGGCTGCTGGTGGTGGACCCCGCCCTCGCCACCGGCGACCACACCGACCCCGGCCTCGCCGCCCACCAGCTGGTGGCCCACGTGGCCGCCCTGGCCGCCATCGACGACGGTGCCCCCCACGTGGTCACCGTCGCCCTGCCCCGCACCGACGGTGACGCCACCGAGCTCGACACCGTCCTCGGCCTGCTCACCGACAACCCGTTCGTGACCACCCGCACCACCACCGATCTCCTCGGTGCGGCCCGCACCGCCACCGACCGGACCGCCCTGGCCGACCCGGCGACCGCCACCGACCAGGCCTGGGCCGGCGACCTGCGGCGCACCCGGTCGCTCGTGGGCAGCTACGCCTCGATGGTGCCCGACCAGCCCGCCCTGGCCCAGGTGCTGACCGACCGCCTGTCGCAGACCACCGACCACCGCCTGGCCACCGACGAGCGCACCGAGTCGGTCGCTGCGGTGCGGGCCGATGTGAACGCCCGCTTCGCCGAGGTCTCCATCCCAGCCTCCGACCGGGTCACGCTGGGCGCCCGGGACGCCCAGTTCCCGCTGGTCATCACCTCGGGGTCCGACGTCCCCGTCCGGGTGGTCGTGGAGCTCAGCGCCTCGGACCGGCTCACCATCGCCGAACCACGCATCGAGGTGGTGCTCGAGGGCGATCACACCGAGGTGCCGATCCGGGTGCGCAGCCGCCTTCCCGGCGACACGCCCCTGCGGGTCCGCGTCACCACGCCCGACGGGGCCGTGCTGCTCAGCGAGGGCACCTACTCGGTCCGCTCCACCGCCGTGTCGGGGGTGGGCCTGGTGCTCACCGTCGGCGCCGGACTCTTCCTTGCCGTCTGGTGGGGCCGCCACATCCTGCGCAGCCGCCGCCACCGCGGCCGCCACGCCCGCTGAACCCACCCTCGCCACCCGCTCCGGACCGGACCGCGAGCGGACCCGTGGCGCGGATGTAACGATGGACACCCGCCCGGGGTCCGACAGCGGACCCCCACCCCTCGCCCACCGGAGCCCCGATGCCCGTCAAGATCGTGACCGACAGCGCCGCCGACCTCACCGCGCAGCAGGTCGCCGACCACGACATCCGCGTGGTGCCCCTCAAGATCCGCTTCGGCGACGAGGAGTTCACCGACGGCGTCGACCTCACCACCGAGGCCTTCTACGAGAAGATGGCCCGCTCCGACGTGATGCCCGCCACCGCGGCCCCGGCGCCCGGTCAGTTCGAGCAGGCCATGCGGGAGGCGGGACGCGACGGCGACCCGGTCGTCTGCATCAACATCTCCAGTGGCCTGTCGGCCACCATGCAGTCGGCCGAGAACGCCGCCCGCGCCATCGGATCCGACCTCGACGTGCGGGTGGTGGACTCGCGTTCCATCACCGCCGCCCTCGGGATGAAGGTCGTGACCGCCGCCAAGATGGCCGCCGACGGGGCCACCGCCGACGAGATCGTCGCCGCCGTCGACGCCCTGGTGCCCCGCACGCGGGTGTTCGGGGCGCTCAACACCCTCGAGAACCTCAAGAAGAACGGTCGCATCGGGGGGGCCCAGGCCATGCTCGGCTCGCTGCTCTCCATCAAGCCGATCGTCGACATCTCCACCGGCGAGGTCACCGAGGCCGCCAAGCAGCGCACGCGCGGCAAGTCGCTGGTCTGGTTGCGGGACCGCCTGTTCCAGGAGCCCGATGTGGGCGAGGTGGCCGTCTGCCAGGGCATGGCCGACGACTACCAGGAGCTCGTCGACCTCCTGGCCCCCCGCTACAGCGCCGAGCAGATCAGCCTCTGGACCATCGGCCCGGTGATCGCATCGCACGGCGGTCCCGCCATCCTCGGGCTCTGCTGGCACAACCCCGTCTGAATACGGCGCCCGGCTCCGGCCACGCCCGACGCTCCCACCCCGGGGGCCGCTCCCGGACGCCCGGGGGTGGACCACTATCTTCGGTGGTGACGTGGCCACCTCCTCCGCATCCGCCCAGCTCACCGGCCGCGTCCTCGCGGGTCGCTACCGCCTGAACCGACCCATCGCCTCGGGCGGCATGGCCCAGGTGTACGAGGCCACCGACGAGACCCTGGCCCGCCGGGTGGCGGTGAAGGTCCTGCACCCCCACCTGGCCCTCGACCACGCGTTCGTGCAGCGGTTCCGCGCCGAAGCCGTGGCCGCCGCCCGACTCACCCACCCCTCCATCGTGTCCGTGTACGACACCGTGGTCGACGGCGAGGTCAACGCCATCGTGATGGAGCTGGTGCGGGGTACCACCCTCCGCGCCGACATCGATGCCCACGGACCGCTCCAGCTCAGCGCGGTGCTGGCGATCGGCACCCAGGTGGCCGACGCCCTCGCCGCCGCCCACGCCGCCGGGCTGGTACACCGGGACGTGAAGCCCGCCAACATCCTGCTGTCGGCCGACGGCCGGGTGCTGGTGGCCGACTTCGGCATCGCCAAGGCCGCCCAGGGCTCCGACCACACCGACGACGGCGCCATGGTGGGCACCGCCAAGTACCTCGCCCCCGAACAGGTCGAGGGTCGGCCCGTCGATGCCCGCACCGACGTCTACGCCCTGGGCATCGTGCTGTACGAGGCCCTCACCGGCGTGCCCCCGTTCCGCGGCGACACCGACACCGCCACCGCCCTCCTGCGCCTCCACACCGATCCGGTCCGACCCCGCCAGCTCCGACCCGACATCCCCCTGGCCGTCGAGGCGGTGATCGGCAAGGCGCTGGCCCGGCGACCCGACGACCGCTTCCCGTCGGCCACCGCGTTGCGAGCGGCCCTGCTCGACGCCGGAGCCGATCCCTCCCGCGCCAGCCAGGCGGCCCAGGCGGCCGTCGCCACGGCGGCGCCGGGCTCCCCCATGGCGCTCACCGGGACCACCGTCCCACCCACCGGCGGGCCACCGGTGCTGCCGGCCGTACCGACCCCCGACAGCAGCCCCCCAGCCGTCGACGACCGGTGGCCCGAGCCCACCGACCAGCCCCGCGGCGGCGCCGGCGCCATCCTGCTCGTCCTGCTCGTGCTCGGCGCGGCCGCGGCGGCGGTCTACGTGGGCGTCAACCGGCCCGAGCCCACGGGCCCGGCGGTGGCGGTGGCCGCCTTCACCACCTTCGACCCGCCCCCGGGCAGCGGTGGGGAGAACGACGACCAGCTCCCCAACCTGGTCGACGACGACCCCGACACCGCCTGGACCACCGAGACCTACCGCAACCGCGATGTCACCGTGCTCAAGCCCGGTGTCGGCCTGGTGGCGTCGCTCGCCACGCCCACCGAGCTGTCGTCGGTCACCGTCACGTCACCGAGCCCCGGCTGGCGGGCCGAGGTGCTCGTGATCGACGGGCCCCAGCCCGCCGACCGCTCCGGGTGGGGCGACCCCGTCGCCACCGTCGAAGGCGCCACGCCGGGCACCACCCGGGTGGACCTGGGCGGGCGCCGGGCCAGCGCGGTCATGGTCTGGTTCACCGACGTGGGCGACGACCGCGCCGTGGCCGTCCGGGCCGTGGAGGCCTTCGGCACATGACCGGCCCACCCAACCCCGAACAGGCGCTGGTCGAGGCCGCCCGTGGTGGCGACCGGGCCGCGCTCGACCGCCTCCTGCGCGACCACCAGGGCCGGATCCACGCCATCTGTCGGCGCATCACCGGCAACGACGCCGATGCCCTCGATGCCACCCAGGACGCGCTCATCGCCATCGTCCGCGGCCTGCCCGCCTTCGACGGCCGGGCCCGCTTCTCCACCTGGGCCTACCGGGTGGCCACCAACGTGTGCCTCGACGAGCTCCGACGCCGCAAGCGGCGACCCGTGCCGGTGGACACCGAGCTCCACCCCACCGGTACCGACGACGGTGCGGCCCTCCGCACCGGCACCACCACGGCCGATCTGGTGGCCGACGGGGTGGCCGACCGCCTGCTGGTCGACGACGCCCTGGCCCGCCTCGCCCCCGAGTTCCGGGCCGCCGTGGTCCTCCGCGACCTCTGCCAGCTCGACTACGCGGAGATCGCCGAGGTGCTCGACGTGCCCATCGGTACCGTGCGCTCGCGCATCGCCCGGGGCCGAGGCCAGCTGGCCGATGCCATCGGTCACACCGAAGGCGGGAACTCAACCCGGTCCACCGATCGTCCCACCACCGAACCATGACCACCTCGCCACCCCCCCTCGACGACCTCCAGCTGTCCGACGCCCTCGACGGCGACGCCGGCCCCGACGTCGCGGCCCGCCTGGCTGGTGACCCCGCGGCCCGGGCCCGACTGGACCAGTTGCGGGCGGCCCGAGACCTCGTGGCCGCCGGCGAGGTGGCCCCGTTGCCCGACGCCACCGTCGACCGGTTGGTGGCCGCGGCACTGGACCCACTCGACGCGCCGACCGCGATCGACACCGACCCGGTGGCCACCGGCCAGGGTGACGACGGCCAGGGCGAGGGCGAGGGCGACAGCGAGGCCGACGGCACGGTCCCGATCGTCGCCCCCGGGCCCAGCCGCCGAAGCGGGACCGTGCCCCCCTGGCTGGTCGCCGCCGTGGTCCTCCTCTTGCTGGGCATCGGCCTCACCCTCGTGTACACCGGCCGCGACGACGGCACCGACGTGGCGTTCGACACGGTGGGCTCGTCCATCGCCGACGGGTCGGCCGCCACCGACGCCGGCCGGAGCACCGACGAGGAGACGGCCGCCCTCGAGTCCGGTGACGCCCCCGACGTCGCCGGCACGGCCGTGGACGCCCCCTCCACCACCGGTGCCCCGCAGGCGGGCACGACCTCGGCACCGGTGCTGGTCCCGCTCGGGTCCTTCCCCGACCCCGACGCCCTGCGCGTCCACCTCCGGGACGGGTTCCCCGAGGCCACCCCCGACGCGGCTCCGGCCACCGAGACCGACGTCGACGCCGCCTTCCGCTGCCTGGGCAAGATCGACGGCATGTTCAACACCGGCAGCGAGCCGGTCCACGTGGGGCTCGCCACCGTGGCCGACGAACCCACGGTGGTCTACGAACTGCCGTACCGCACCGACGACGGGCGAGACACCACGCTGGTGGTGGCGGTGGGCGAGCTCACCTGCATCCCGTCGCTCAGCTTCCAGCGCTGAGCCGTTCCCCCGGGCCGGGTAGGGTTTGCGGCCATGGCCGAGCCCTCGTCGCCCAACGGATCCGCCGTGTCCAGCATGATCCCCGCCGAGTGGCCCGCACAGGCCGCCGACACCGTCGTCGACGTCATCGGCAAGGTGCGGGACAAGACCACCAAGCCGGCGATCCTCGCCGCCCGGGCCCTGGTCTACGGCCTGGTGGCCGGCGTGGTCGCCTCCATCGCACTGGTGCTCTTCCTGGTGGTCCTCATCCGCGTGCTCGACAACTACGTGCCCGGGCCGGTCTGGTGGATCTACCTCGGCCTGGCCGTGGTGTTCACCATCGGCGGCATCGTGTTGATCCGCAAGGCCAACCGCCCGGCCGTGCCCACGCCGTACTGACCTCGGGGCGCACGGCGGCCCCACGGAAGAACCACTGCCGGGACACGGTTGCACCCGGCGTCCCGCCCCGAACGGAGTCACCGTGCCCGAGATCCACAACGTCGTCATCATCGGTTCCGGCCCGGCCGGCCTCACCGCGGCGATCTACACCGCCCGGGCCAACCTCGAGCCGCTGGTGCTCGAAGGGGAGCCGTCGTCCACGTCCGATCAGCCCGGTGGCCAGCTCATGCTCACCACCGAGGTCGAGAACTTCCCGGGCTTCCCCGAGGGCGTGATGGGTCCCGACCTGATGATGCGGTTCCGTGAGCAGGCCCAGCGCTTCGGCGCCCAGACCCGCTACGAGAAGGTCAGCCGGGTCGATCTCTCCGAGCGGCCGTTCAAGGTGTGGGTGGGTGACCCCGACGCCGCCGAGCCCACCTACCGGGCCCACGCCATCATCGTGGCCACCGGGGCCCAGTCGCTCATGCTCGGCCTCGATCGGGAGCGGGAGCTCATCGGCCACGGTGTGTCCACCTGCGCAACCTGCGACGGGTTCTTCTTCCGCAACCACACCATCGCGGTGGTCGGAGGCGGCGACTCGGCGGTGGAGGAGGCCACGTTCCTCACCAAGTTCGCCGACAAGGTGATCCTGATCCACCGCCGCGACGAGCTCCGGGCCTCCAAGATCATGCAGGACCGGGCCCTGTCCAACCCCAAGATCGAGATGCTCTGGAACCACGCCGTCGTCGAGGTCCAGGGCGACACCAAGCTGACCGGGCTGCGGGTGCGCAACACCCAGACCGGCGAAGAGTCCGACCTGGGCGTCACCGGCCTGTTCGTGGCCATCGGCCACCGGCCCAACACCGACCTGTTCCGCGGCCAGTTGGCGCTCGACGACGAGGGGTACCTGGTCACCGGGCCCGGTACCGCCACCGACGTGCCCGGCGTGTTCGCCAGCGGCGACGTGCAGGACCACACCTACAAGCAGGCCATCACGGCCGCCGGCTCGGGCTGCATGGCCGCCATCGACGCCGAGCGCTGGCTCGAGGCCAACGTCCACCACTGATCACGGCCGGCCCGGGAATCACCCGAGCGTCCGGCCGGTTACAGTCCTCGACTCATCCCGCAAGGAGACGTGAACCATGGCCGATGCCATCGCCACCTTCGATCAGACGAGCTTCGCCGAGGAGCTCGCCACCGCCGACAAGCCCATACTGGTCGACTTCTGGGCCGAATGGTGCGGTCCGTGCCGGGCCCTCGAGCCCATCCTCAAGGAGGTGGCGTCGGAGAACGGCGACAAGATCACCGTGGCGAAGGTGAACGTCGACGAGAACCCCGACATCGCCCGTCAGTTCGACATCATGAGCATCCCCACGCTCATCGTGTTCGACAAGGGCCAGCCCGTGCACCGGTTCCAGGGCGCCTCGGGCAAGGCCGGGCTGCTCCAGCAGCTCGACGAGTTCCTCTGACGCACCCCCGCTGCGCGGGTTCGCCTCAGAGCGCACCCCCACCACCACTGAGGGTGGCGGATGGCCGATCGACCGCCTATGATCGAACTGAGGTCGTCGGCCCTCCCCCCCACGGCGACCTTCGGAGCGAGGTCGGATCTTCGGATCCGGCCTCGTTTCGCGTCCCGGGGCCGCGTCGCCTCGTCGCCGCGGTCGGCGTGACCGGCCGGCGGTGACCGGCCCGATCGACGACCGACCGACGACCGACCGACCGACGACCGACCCTCCGGTCGGCAGCACGGGCTCATCGGCCGCCAGTCCCCTTCTGGAGCCCCTCCCCCGGGCCCCGTTCTAGTGACCGATCGTCAGTACATGCGCGGCGACGCCTGACGACCAGCCCACCACGGTGGGGGTCCGGCTCCGCGCGATGACCCCTTCCCCGCCGCGCCGGTGCCTCGGGAGGGCCCGATGGGGGCTCCAGAGGCCGACATCGACGCCGCGCCGCGGCCGCGATCGGCCCGAATCCGCTGCCGCGGGACGCCGAACGTGCAACCTCACCTCGCGCGGGAGGCCAAGACTTGACCACAGCCTTCTGCACAAGCTGTGGACAACGCGGGGGATGAGCGTCAGGTCCGGGTCGCTCCCCGACCGATCCTCAAGCTCGACCGGCGATCGCCCCCGGGCCAGCCGGGTCGCGATCAGTCGAGGCTGGGCGGCGGGGCGGTCATCGCCCGGTAGATGCGCTCGAGGTCCTCGAGCGTGGCGAACTCGATGGTGACCTTGCCCCGCTTGGCGCCCATCACCACCTTCACCCGCGTGTCGAGCCGATCAGACAGCAACTGCTCGAGCTCCAACAGGCCCGGGGGCCGCAGGCGTGACGACGACGAGCCGCCGGTGGCGGCACCCCCGGACCCGGGCGAGGCTCCGGCCCCGGGTGGCTCGGGAGCCAGCTCGCCACCGCGGGCCCGCACCGCTTCCTCCACGTCGCGCACCGAGAGCTGGTCGGCCACGGCCCGTCGGGCCAGCGCCTCCTGGAAGGCCCGGTCCGGCGTGCCCAGCAGTGCCCGGGCGTGGCCGGCGGCCAGCTGCCCCTCGGCTACGAGCTTCTGGATGGTGGGCGGCAGTTGGAACAGACGGAGGGTGTTGGACACCGCCGACCGGCTCTTGCCCACCCGGCGGGCCACATCGTCGTGAGAGAGGCCGAAGTCCTCGATGAGCTGTTGGTAGGCGGCCGCCTCCTCCAGGGCGTTGAGGTCCTGGCGGTGCAGGTTCTCCACCACCGCCTGCTCCAGCGAGGTGGTGTCGTCGACGGTGCGCACGACCGCAGGGATCGACTGCAGACCGGCGCGCTTGGCCGCCCGCCACCGGCGTTCCCCGGCGATCAACTCGAATCGGTCGCCCACCGGGCGGACCAGCACCGGCTGGAGCACGCCCAGCTCGCTGATGGAGGCCGTGAGCGCCACCAACGACTCTTCGTCGAACCGCTCGCGCGGCTGCAACGGGTTGGGGTCGATCTGGCTGACCGCCAACTCCCGAAGCGACGCATCCTGATCGGAGGCCGCCAACTCGCTCGGGATCAGCGCCCCGAGTCCCCTGCCGAGTCCGCTACGCCGGGCCACCGCTCACCTCCTTGGCCAGCTCCCGATAGGCGATCGCCCCTCGGGAGGATGGGTCGAACGCGATGATCGGCTGGCCGAACGAGGGCGCCTCGGACAACCGCACCGTGCGCGGGATCATGATCCGACACACCTTGTCGCCGAAGTGGTTGCGCACCTCCGAGGCCACCTGATCGGCCAGCTTGGTGCGGGCGTCGTACATCACGAGCACGATGGTGGACACGTCGAGCGTGGGGTTCAGGTTCTTCTGGACCAGGCCCACGTTCCGCAGCAGTTGGCCCAACCCCTCCAGGGCGTAGTACTCGCACTGGATGGGCACCAGCACCTCGGTGGCGGCGGCCATGCCGTTGATCGTGAGCAGGCCCAGAGACGGCGGGCAGTCGATCAAGACGTAGTCGTAGTCGTCACGCACCTCGGCCAGCGCCTGTTTGAGCCGGAGCTCTCGGCTGAACGCCGGGACCAGCTCGATCTCGGCGCCGGCCAGGTCGAGGCTGGCCGGGGCCACGAACAGGTTGCGCACCGACGACGCCTCGACGCAGTCCTCGATGGGCACGTCGTTCAGGATCACGTCGTACATCGAGGCCTGGAGGCTGCGGATGTTGATGCCCAGCCCGGTGCTGGCGTTGCCCTGCGGATCGAGGTCGACCACCAGCGTGCGGTACCCGAGATCGGCCAGGCACGCTCCCAGGTTCACGGCCGTGGTGGTCTTGCCCACCCCGCCCTTCTGGTTCGCCACGGCGATGATGCGGGGCAGCGGCGGTCGGACCCGGGTGGACGTGACCGGTCCCTCCATCGGATCGGCATCGGCCCGATCGGCACCGACCGCGGGGGCCGACGCCGGCTGGTCGAGCACCGGGTCGGCGGCCGGTTCCTGGCTGGGGCCCACCAACGCACCGTCGCTCATCGGGCTCGCCGCGGCGGGCGACCCGACCGGGGGAGCGTCGCCGGACACGGACGGGACGGGCGACGTGGACCAGGCATCCACCTGGGATTCGCCCTGCCCCTCGAGCGCATCGGAGGACGGTGGGGAGTCAGTCACCCGCCTATCCTTCCCGGCCAGTCCCAAGGGGTCAAGCACCCTCGCCAAGTTCGTGCCCGAACCGGGAGCCGCGACCGGTCCCGACCCTGCTTCCCGAGGGTCTCATCGCTCCCACGACCTCCGCCCCCGGGCCCCGTCGGCCGGCCGTCATCGTACCCGCCTGCACCAACGCCGGGGCGGCGTGGGCCGTCGCGGCGACCCGACAGGCACCACGTCCCGGCCGGCCAGGGCCGGGGACACCCGAATGGCTGGGTGTCAGCACGGCGGCGGCTGATGCCGTGGTTCACGTGAAACCGGGTACGGGCGTCCAGCCGAGCGACCTGCCGGTGGCGTCGTCCACGCCACGCTGGTGCCGGCTCGGGGATACGGCCTCAGCCCGCCTAGCCCGCCGGAACGGCCGATCGTGCAGCGGTGGGTCATCACCGGCAACGTGGGCGCGATGCTGTCGACGCCCTCAGGGGCCCCGGATGCACTCCTGGCGATCGGCGCCAGCCGACGGTGGGCGGCGTGTTTCACGTGAAACGGTGAACGCACCCCGGCTGCAGCAGCCCGCTGGTGGAGCCGGGCTCGGGCTCGGGCCACGGCCAACCACCGGGCACGCCCCGGCGTCCTCACCGACCGGGCATCCGGACGCTGACCGCCCGAGGGAGGCGGCCCCTGCCCGCCACAACGGACCAGGGGGTGGGCCCTCCCCCACCGGTGCACCTGGTGCCCCTTCCCCGACCAACCGGACTGATCGAGCCGAACGGGACGGGCTCAACCCGTGTCACCGGCCGCCCACGGTGCCCTGGTGCCGCGACCAGGAACGCTTGCGCCGTGTGCCAGCGCGGGCCGCGGACTCGCGGCCACTGATGCCACCGGCGCACACGCCGTTCGGGCTCCGCAGCGCAGCGAGGAACTGCCCGCGAAACCAGCCGATGAGCGCCGGAGGCGCGCCAGAGGGATGGCAGCGACGGATCTGTGTCGCGGCCGCCACCCCCCGAACGATGCCGGTCACGGCACGAGCTGGGTGCCAGCGCCGGACCCGACCGGCGGCGCCCGGGCCGGCGGTGATCCCCACCCGCTGGACGACGGTCGTGGGCCGCGGATCCCGGGTGCGAGCCGGATGGCCGGACAAGCGCCGGTGCGGGCGCATCCACCGCACCGGCGCTATCCGGTGGCGGGCGCCGTGCCCAGGCCCAGCCACCGGTGGTCGACCCCTGTCGGGACCCTGGCGCCGACCACGCGCCCGCCACGCCCCGACACCGACCACAGCCGACACCGACCACAGCCGACACCGCCGGCTCACGGGCATCCGGCACCACCAAGCGGTCACGCCGTCGATGTCGCTCGACCACCGTGGGGGACCGAGACCAGGCCGCCAGCACCCTGCCAGCCCGGCGGCGCAGACGGGACGGACGGCACGTCCGATGCTGCGATCCCCGGCACGAACGGATGCGACGCGAGCCCACCGCATGGGCGACCCGCTCATCGTTCACGGTGCCCGGGCAGGGGAGGGGGTGGGTGGGACGACGCCAGGTGCGCTGCTGTCGACCTACGGGCGAGGCACCTCAGCGGGGGTGCGTACCTGGGCAGTTCGGAGCCCCGGGTGGCCCGGGCGACCGGCAGCACCGGATGGGCCGTGACCGCCCCACGCCACCGATACCGGTTGTCCGGGGTGGCTCGGGGGCCAACGACCCCGAGTGGTGGCGGGTGATGGGCCACCGCACCCGCCCGGAGGTAGGGCCGGGCCGCCGCTTCCCCCCAAGCCGGCAACTCCCTCGAGGACGGTCGCGGGTCAGGGCCGCCTCGTGGACCACGTGGTGCTGCAGCTCGGTTGGTGCCTCGGCGCTGCCCCAGGCGGATCGCCCGTGCCCACGCCTTCGCCGCGGGCCGCTCGGCCCAGAGCATCGGCCCCCGGGTCCACGCCGACGTGTCCCGCTGGGCTGGCCCGAACTCCGATGCCTCCACGCGGCGGGGCCCAGCAACTGCCGGGTCTGGCGCTGGCCACGGCGACGCCCTGGCTCCCCCGATGTCAGCGCGTGCGCCCTCACCGGTCGAACCGGTGCCCGGGGACCGGCTCCCACCAGGCGCGAACCATCGGACCAGGGGCCATGCGGGGAGACGCCCGGCGCGAGACGACGGCATGGCGGTCGACCGGGCAGACCGTGCGGGTTCCCCGAACGCCCCGGCTGGGTGATCGGCACGGCGCGCCCGGCTGGTGCACCTCGGGCGGTTCGCACGCGACCGCCTCAAGCCACGAGGCGGCCAGCGCTCCGGCCGCGGCACCGACCTGGTCACCGCCGCCGGGTCGGGTCGTCCGGGCACCCGTGACCACCGCGGGTCGCATGCCCGCAACGGTCCTGACCCCGCTCGAATCCGACCGCCTGGACGATCGGACGAACCCGACCAACCCGACGAACCCGACGGCCGCAGGGCTCGCAATCCGGTGGGCTGGGCGACCCGTGCATCATGCCCGAGCCTGGCCGCCACGTTTCACGTGAAACGTGGGCCGGAATGGTGAGGGGCGTGAGGTCCCTGCGGATCGGCCAGGCCCGACGACGTACCCACCCGGCGTGGCCACGTCCCCCACCCACTGCGGACCCCGAGAGGAGCGACCCTGGCCTGCCACGATCGCCCAGGCTGGAGTCGGCCACCGCACGGCGCCGCCAGCAGCGTTCGCAGCGTGTGCCGATCGTCGATCGCCGGGTGCCGCCGCCGCTTCAGGCGCGACGGCTGCTCGGGCTCCGCCGCCCACCGAGGACCCCGACGAGCCACCCCGAGCACTGGAACCGCACCATGAGGACGGCATCGTCGGCTCGCACGCCCTGCCACCCACCGGCGGTCGCTGCCGGTCACGGCACCGAGGAGCCGGGGCCCTGAGGCGAGGCGCTGGGTCTCGGCCCCGCGCCACGGCACACGAGCGGGGCTCAGCGTGGTCACCTCCGAGACACCGGCCGAGGACCAGCACGACCTGGTCCCCGACCCGGCCCCGTCCGCGCCGGTCCTACAAGGTGAACAGCGGACGCTTGGCCGGGATGCCGGAGCGCCGGGGCAGGCGGTCGATGGGGTCAGCGGTGCGGACCAGGACCATCAGGTGCACGTCGTCGATGTGCAGCGGTCCGTCGGCCTGCAGCCCGGCCTCGGCCAGGCCAGCATCGGGCCAGCGTCCCGCCGAGCCGCCCGGTGGCTCGCTCACCACCAGTCGGCCGCCCGGGCGCAACAGGGGAGCACCGCACTCGGCGGTGACGGCTGGGGGACCGAAGCTGCGAGACACGACCAGGTCGTAGACGCCCCGGTGGTCGGGCGATCGTCCGAGCACCTCGGCCCGTTCGGTGATCACCGCCACCCGGTCGTCGAGTCCGAGGTCGGTCACGACCTCGCGCAGGAACTCGGTGCGCTTCTGTTGCGCGTCGAGGAAGGTCCACGACGTGCCCGGCCAGATCCGGCTGGCCAACACGAGTCCCGGAAGGCCACCGCCCGCACCGAGATCGAGAGCTCGGGCGGGCGGCGTGGCGACCGCCCTGGCGAAGGCCAGGGCGTGGTGCAGGTGATCCTCGACCGGTCCCGGTCCCAGGAAGCCGAGCGCCCGACTGCGGTCGAGGACGGCAAGGAGGGGATCGTTCACCCAGCGGGGGTGTCCGGCACGATGACCACCCGGCGGTCGGGATCCAGGCCCTCGGAGATGGTGGACACGCCCTCCATCTCGTTGACCGTGTCGTGGACCACCTTCCGGTCGACCGCGTTCATGGGCTCGAGCGCCCGGCTCACGCCGGACTCGACCACAGCCGTGGCCTGGTCCTGCACGAACCGGGCCAGCGCCTCGCGGCGGCGGTGCCGGTAGCCACCGATGTCGATGCGGACCCGGCCGTCGTGGCGACCCGGCGCCCGGCGCTGGAGCACGGCGCGCGCCAGCTCGTGCACCGACGAGAGGGTCTGGCCCTTGGGCCCGATCAGCAGGCCCAGGTCGGAGCTCTCACTGACCACGTCGAGCTCGATGGTCTCGTCGTCGACCTGGGTCCGGTTCACCGACCCGTCGATGCCCAGTGCGTCGAGGAGGCCCTCGATGAACCCGGTGATGATGTCGGCCTGCTCGCCGACCGGGACGATCTCATCGCTCATCTGGTTGCCTTCCTCATTGGTGGGTGCATCCGATCGGGTTCGACCCGAGCGGCTGCGGGAGCGCGATCGATTGGCTCGCGCCGGTGGCGGGGCATCGGTGTCGCCGTCACCCGACACCTCTGCCGGCAGGGAGTGGTCGGGCTCGTTCGCCTCGGCCGCCTCGTCTGCCTCGGTGGCGGCGGCGGGCCGCGACGTGGAGGAGCCGGTGGTGCCCTCGCCACGGGAGCGGCCCTTGCGGGGTCGGCGCTCCTGCTTGGGACGGGGTGACTTCGGGACGACCCGGGCTCGAACGCGAGCCTCCGAGCGGACCCGACCGAACAGGCCGGTCTTGGGTTCCTCGAGGATCTCGAACTCAGCCTCGGCCTCGTCGATGCCGAGCTGATCGAGTGCCGCCTCCTTGGCGTCCTCGATCGTGCGGCCGGTGGTTTCAACCCACTGCATCAGACGTCACCTCCTCTTCTTCTTGGCCTTGGACCGGTTGGCCGGGGCCGGCGCGCTCCGACTGGGAGGCGCCGCCTTGGTCTTGGATCCGCTGGCGGGTGGCTTCGTGGAGGTGCCTGACGTCTGCTTGGCCCCTCCACTCGGTTTGTCGTTGGCCTTCGCCTTCTGCAGGTCGTCGCGCGCTTTGGCGCTGGCGTTGGCCTGCTCCTTGATCAGGGCGAAGATGCCCCCACTCGATTTTGTTGACGACTTGTCAGCATCAGTGGCGGTGGTCTCGATGGTGTCCGGGTGGTCCTTGTACATCGTGTGGGTGATGAGCGCCTGCTGCCCGATGCGGAACAGGTTCGACACCAGGAAGTACACGACCAGGCCGGCGGGCAGCGTGAGCGAGATGAAGGCGAAGAACACCGGCATGATCTTGAGCAGCATCTGCTGCTGCGGGTTCACCGATGAGCCGCCCGGACGACCGGCGATCTGGCGCTGCTGGTAGTAGCTCGTGCCCGCCACGGCCATGACCAAGATGATGTACGGCGCCGCCGTGGCCGCCCCGTGGGAGAGCGCCTGCTGGGCCGACTGGGCCAGGTTCATGCCCAGCGACGACATCTCGTTGGTGCTCGACAGGTCGCGGTACAGCTGCGACGTGGGGTCGAGGTGCTTGGGCTGGAAGTTGCCGAACTGCTCCCACACCCCCTTGTTCACGCCGTTGGCGGCGCGTGCCGTGGCCGCGCCCAGGTCCCAGCCCGAAGACGCCCGCCACAACAGGTCGTGCAGGGTGCGGTAGAGGATGATGAAGATCGGCATCTGCAGGAGCAGTGGCATGCAACCCGAGAGGGGGTTGATGTTGTTCTCCTTGTAGAACTTCATCACCTCCTCGTTCAGCTTCTGCCGATCGTCGCGGTGCTGGTTCTGCAGCTTCTTGAGCTCGGGCTGCAGCCGCTGCATGGCCAGCATCGAGCGCGTGCCCTTGAGCGTGAGCGGCAACAGCACCAGCATCACGGTGAGGGTGAGCAGGGTGATGGCGCCGGCGTAGCTGGGCCACAGCTCGTAGTAGAACTGCAGCGGCCGGGCTATGACGTCGTACATCAGGCGACCGTCCGTTCGGAGAGGTGGTCAGGGAGTTCAGTGCCCGACGTCGCCGGCGGGGCCCCGTGGCGGGCAGGGGCCGGCTCGGGAACAGGATCCCAGCCGTGGCCACCCCACGGATGACAGCGACAGATGCGCCGGACCGCCAGCCACGAACCGCGCCCCGCCCCGTGCACCTCGAGGGCCTCGACGGCGTAGGCCGAACACGACGGCAGGAACCGGCAGGGCGACGGTCGACCGGCGCGGATGGTCTGGTAGGCCCGGACCAGGGCGCGCAGCACCCGGGTCATGGCACTCACCGGTGCTCCCGGAGGAGCCGGTGATCGAGGGCTTCGAGCAGGCGGACCACGTCGTCTCTCAGTTCGTCAGGGCCTCGGACCACCGCACCGGGACCAGCCGACACCAGGACCGCACCAGCGGGCAGGGTGGGGGCCAAATCGAGGAAGACCGCCCGGAGGCGCCGGCGGAGCCGGTTCCTCACCACGGCCGACCCCACCCGTCGGGTGATGGCGAAGGCCAGCCGGGTGCGGGGCGCACCCTCGGGGACCTCGGCCAGGTACACGAGCGACAGGGGCCCGCGTCGGACCCGGGTCCCGTGGCCCCGCAGAGCCTCGAACGTGCGTCGATCCCGGATCGGACCGATCAGGCCGACAGCTTGACCCGGCCCTTCAGGCGACGGTTGCGCAGGATGGCGCGACCGGCCCGGGTGGACATGCGGCTGCGGAAGCCGTGGTTCTTGGCCCGCTTGCGGACGTTGGGCTGAAACGTTCTCTTCACGTCGGAGATCCTCCTCGGGGCCGGGCGGCGACGCCCGGCCTGGTGCCAGACGTGGCACCGGCTGTGGTGTTTCGACCGCGGGGCAGGCCCGGCGCGCGAAACGTCCGGCAACGCTACGCCCTGACCACCGAACCGGGCAACAACAGGCCCTCGGGCCCGGCGGCCACCGGGCCCTGGCCCGGATCATCGCGGGCCTCACCCGCGCTCCCGCGGGCCGTGACCTGCCCCGATCGGCCCCTTGCACACGGTCGCTCCGGCGGTGCTACGGTCCGCACTCCAGTCGGCTCCGGCACCCCGGGCCTGCTCCAACCCGAACTCGACGGCGCCGCCCCCGTCGGCCGCCGTCCTGGTTCGCTTTTCCACAGTTTGTGGAAGAGCTGTGGAAGTGGTTACCGGAGGGATGGACCAACCAGGTGGCAGACGCACAGCACCTGTGGACAACATGCCAGGCCTCGCTGCAGACCCAGGTGTCCGAGGCGGTCTGGCGCTCCACGTTCCAAGACATCACGGCCATCGACCTCGACGCGTCCGTCCTGGTGCTGTCGGTGCCGAACGCCGTGGTCAAGGACCGCGTCGAGAACCGCTACCTGTCGCTGGTGGAAGACATCGCCCGCGACGTGGCCGGTGAGAGCCTGCGCATCGAGCTGATCGTCCAACCCGACGCCGCCGAGCCCACCCTGTTCGACGACCCGCTCGACGCCCTCCTCGGCGCGGCCCCCGAACCCGTCGACCCGGTCGCCCCGTCGCCCCTGCCCGGCCCGAGCCTGGCCGAGGACAACAACCTCACGTTCGAGGCGTTCGTGATCGGGCCGTCCAACCGCTTCGCCCACGCCGCAGCCCTCGCCGTGGCCGAGACCCCGGGCCGGTCCTACAACCCCTTGTTCATCTACGGCGACGCCGGCCTGGGCAAGACCCACCTGCTCCACGCCATCCGGCACTACATCGAGGAGAACTACCCGCACTACGTGGTCCGCTACGTGAGCAGCGAGACGTTCCTCAACCAGTTCATCGAGTCGATCCGCCACAAGACCTCGGCCGAGTTCAAGCGTCGCTACCGCGAGGTCGACGTCCTGCTCGTCGACGACATCCAGTTCTTGGAGAACCGCAAGGAGACCCAGGAGGAGTTCTTCCACACGTTCAACGCCCTCCACGGCGGTGGGCGCCAGCTCGTGCTGTCGTCCGACCGCCCGCCCGACGCCATCTCCACGCTGGAGAGCCGGTTGCGGAGCCGGTTCAAGATGGGCCTCACCACCGACATCCAGCCCCCGGACCTCGAGACCCGGCTCGCCATCTTGCGCAAGAAGGCCGAGACCGAGGACGTGCCGATCCCCGACGACGTCCTGCTGTTCATCGCCACCAACATCACCGACAACATCCGCGAGCTCGAGGGCGCCCTCAACCGGGTCTCGGCGCTGGCCAACCTCGACAAGGAGCCCCTCACCCTCGACAAGGCCGAGCGGCACCTGCACGACATCCTCGGCGACCGCCAGCCGCGGCCGATCACCCCCCAGGTGATCCTCGAGGCCACGGCCGAGATGTTCGACTTCACGATCGAGGAGCTCAAGGGCAAGAGCCGTCGACGGCCCCTGGTCACGGCCCGCCAGATCGCCATGTACGTGTTCCGCGAGCTCACCGACCTGTCGTACCCGGCCATCGCCCGGGAGTTCGGTGGCCGCGACCACACCACCGTCATCCACGCCGTCGAGAAGATCAAGGCGTTGATGCGCGAGCGGCGCCAGATCTACGACCAGGTCTCCGAACTGGTCCAACAGATCCGCAAGGGTGGCTGAGAAGCGGTGGGAACCATCGAGGTGAGGTGCCTGACGTCACAACAGTTGTCCACCGTCGTCCACAGCGGCCTGGGGGTTTCCCGACGTCAGCCGGCCCGAACCCTGTGGACCGCCCGGCCCGAACCGGGGATCGACCGTGGACGCGATGGGCACAACTCCACCCCTCGTCCCCGGCCATCCGCCGCCCGGGCCGGTTCCTGTGGAACGCTGGGGACGAGCCCTGCGCATCGCGCGACGGCGGTGACCTGCACCGATGGTGGCTTGTCCACAATCCACACCCCCTACTACCACCACCAACCTTTTGACAAGCACCCTCTTCGGAGAAAGTGAGCAGACCTCGTGAAGTTCCGTTGTGAGCGTGACAGCCTCGTCGAAGCCCTCGGTGCCGCCGGTCGGGCCGTGGCCAACCGAGGCGGCGCGCTCCCGGTGCTCGCCGGCGTCCGAGCCGAGCTCACCGGCAACCGCCTGAAGCTCACCGGCAGCGACCTGGAGCTCACCATCGAGACCCAGATCGAGGTCGCCGGTGAGGCCGACGGGGTCGCCGTGCTGCCATCGAAGATCGCGCTCGACGTGGTGAAGTCGCTGGGCGACCCGCGCGTCGAGGTCTCCTGCGAGGCCGACGAGGCCACGATCGTGGCCGGACGCTTCGAATCGTCCATCCGACTGCTCCCCGCCGACGAGTTCCCGCGGCTGGCCATGCCGGCCGACGACGCCGTCACCATCTCCGCCCGGGAGTTCGCCACCGCGCTGCACCAGGTGGTGCCGGCGGCCAGCGCCGACGATGCCCGCCCGATCCTCACCGGGGTCCTCCTGGCCGCCGAGGAGGGTGGGCTCCGCCTGGTGGCCACCGACTCCTACCGCCTCGCCGTGCGAGACATCCCCGGCGCCTCGATCCTGAGCGAGGGCCAGAGCGTCCTGGTGCCGTCCCGAGCCCTGCGGGAGCTGGAGCGACTGTTGGGTTCGGCCGAGGAGATCACGCTGCGCCTCGGTGAGCGCGAGGCCTCGTTCGAGGTGGGCGAGCTGCGGCTCACCACCCGCCTGATCGAAGGCGAGTTCCCCAACTACCGCGGCCTGATCCCCGCCAGCCATCCCAACCAGCTCACCGTGGGCCGAGAGAGCCTGGTGGAGGCCGTACGCCGGGTGAAGCTGATGGCCCGGGAGCCGAACACGCCCGTGCGCCTGGCCATGAGCGCCGAGGGGCTCGAGCTGGTGGCCATCACCCAGGACGTGGGCCAGGCCCACGAGCAGCTGGACGCGTCCTACTCGGGCGAGGAGCTCACCGTGGCGTTCAACCCCGACTACCTGCTCAGCGGGGTCGAGGTGTCGCCGGGAGACGAGATCACCCTGTACACGGTCGACGCCCAGAAGCCGGCGGTCATCCGGGCCCAGGGCGCCGACGACTTCCTGTACCTGCTCATGCCGGTGCGGGTCTCCTGACCGCTTCGGTCGCCCGGCCGTACCCGGTGTGAAGCTCGAGCGCCTCTGGCTCACCGACTTCCGCTGCTACCACGAGGCCGAGATCACCTTCGACCCGGGTCTCACCGCGGTGGTGGGAGCCAACGGCCAGGGCAAGACCAACCTCATGGAGGCCGTGGCCTACCTGGCCACCCTGCGTTCGTTTCGCGGTGCGCCCAACGAAGCGCTGGTGCGGGTGGGCACCCCGAGGGCGATCGTGCGGGCCGAGGCCGAGCGCGACGGACGGTCGCTGCTGCTCGAGGCCGAGATCGTGGCCAACGGCCGGAACCGCACCCAGCTCAACCGGCAGCCCCTCCGGCGGGCGCGAGACCTGCTGGGCGCGCTCCGGGTCACGGTGTTCTCCCCCGACGACCTGGTGCTGGTGAAGGGGTCGCCGGGCGAACGGCGGGAGCTGCTCGACGACGTGCTGGTGGGGCTCCATGCCCGTCACGACCAGCAGCGGACCGACCTGGATCGCGTCCTGCGCCAACGAGGTGCGCTCCTGAAGCAGGCCGGCGGTCGGCTGAACGCCGAACTGGAGCTCACCCTCGACGTGTTCGACGCCAAGCTGACGGCGGCCGGGGAGGCCCTGGCCGGCGCCCGGCGAGACCTGGTCGACGAGCTCGCACCGGTGCTCAGCGAGGCCTACGCCCGCGTGGCGCGGCGCCCGGCGCCGGTGGTGGCCACCTACGACCCGCCCTGGATGGCCGAGGGGTTGGCGGCGGCTCTGGTGGCCGCCCGGCGCGACGACCTGCGCCGCGGTGTGTCCACCGTCGGCCCCCACCGCGACGATCTCGACCTCAGCCTCAACGGGCTCCCGGCCCGCACCCATGCCTCCCAGGGCGAGCAGCGGTCCCTCGCGTTGGCCCTGCGGCTGGCCGCCCACGAGGTGGTGACGCGGCGAACCGCCACCACGCCGGTGCTGCTCCTCGACGACGTGTTCTCCGAACTGGACCCTGATCGGAGCGATGCCCTGCTGCACTCGCTGCCCGCGGGGCAGACCATCTTGAGCACGGCGGGTGCGCTCCCGACCGGAGCGGTGCCCGGGCGGGTGCTGCACGTGCGCGAGGGCGTGGTCACCTCGGGCTGACCGCCCGTGGTTGTCGTCCCGTCGACCGAGCGCCGATCGGGAGCTTCCGACGTGAGGACCGGGCCCGTCCCGCTGCAGCCGCGAGACTGGTCCCATGCCCTGGTCTCCACTGCCCACCGCCGACGGTGACGGCGGGCGCGGACCGGCTCCGGTGTCGGGCCTGCTCGACGCCGTACTGGCCGGGCTGGGCGCGCCGGGGGTCGATGTGGTGGTCACGGTCCACCAGCGGTGGGCCGAGATCGTGGGGGAGGAGGTGGCCGACCACGTGCGACCGCTGGGCATCGAGGCGGGGCGCCTGAAGGTGGCCGCCGACGGGCCGGCCTGGGCCAGCCACCTGCGGTGGTCAGAGGCCGAGATCGTCGGTCGCCTGGCCGACCTCCTGGGCCCCGACCAGATCACCGGCATCGTGGTCCGCGTCGTGCGCGGCTGACCTCGGCCAGCCGCTCGCCCCTCAGTAGCGCGGGGCCAGGCCGGCGAGCACGTCGGCCCGAAGCGTGCTCGGAGCGCACTCGGGCCGGCCGGAGACGGCGGCCACCAGGGTCTCGTCGTCCACCACCGCCGAGGCGTCGCCCACCCGGACCGTGGTCGACCCGTTGGTATGGTCCAGTTGCGCCCCCCGGTCCTCCTCCGCCACCACGAAGCGGGCGAACCGGGCCCGCCAGAGGGTCCGGGTGGTGGCCTCGGCCGGAACGACGGGAACGCCGAGGTCGTCGGCGTGGGTGGCCAGCTCCGCGGCCAGGTGCCACGCCTGGCGTGCGACGGGGTACGGCCCGGCCAGGGTGGGGAGGTCGCCACCGTCGCGCGCTCGCAGGCCGGCACGCGTGCGGGCGTTGGCGACCCGCCACTCCTGGAGCACCTCGGTGTGGGGTCGGTCGCGACGCTCGGCGACGCCCCAGGCGTTGAAGCCGTGCAGGTCGGTCACACCGGCAGCCCCGGCCCGGGCCATCAGGGCATCGATGGTGTCGTCGAGGCAGGCGTGGTTGTAGGTCTCCGATGCCGCCAGGTGCGCCAGCAGGTCGTGGCGGCCCCACCCGGCACAGCCCGTGGGCTCGGCCCAGTCACCCGATCCGAGGCCCTCGGCGAAGGCGTCGATCCGGGCGGCCTCGGTGTCGAGGAGGGTGTGGGGATCGATGGCCGCGAGCTCGCGGACAGCGACGGTCTCGATGTCCACGTGCAGACCTCCCGGTGCGGTTCCCCCGGGGTCAGTCTGCGCCTCCGGGGGGCCGCTGTCGATGGCTCCGGTGGACCGGGCAAACCCTTGTGTGGACAGGCCGCGGACCGTGAGATCCGGGGTCCGGGATGGTCGGAGGGACCCTGGATCCGTGGTAGGCTCGTGCCATCGTGATGCGCCCTGGTGAACCGCCGCGAAGCTCGTCTGCAGCGGCCTCCCGGGAAGACGCACACCGCTTCTCCCACCGGTTTTGAAAGGTCGCGCCGTGGCCCCCGTGAGCCAGTCGTACTCCGCCAGTTCCATGACCATCCTCGAGGGGTTGGCCCACGTCCGCAAGCGCCCCGGCATGTACATCGGCGGCACCGGCGTGTCCGGTCTGCACCACCTGGTGTGGGAGGTCGTCGACAACTCCGTCGACGAGGCCATGGCCGGCCACTGCGACCGGATCGACATCAACCTGCTGGCCGACGGTGGCTGTCGGGTGGTCGACAACGGGCGTGGCATCCCCACCGACGTGCACCCCGAGTTCAAGATGACCGGTGTGGAGATCGCGCTCACCAAGCTGGGCGGCGGCGGCAAGTTCGGCGGCGAGGGCTACAAGGTGTCCGGCGGCCTCCACGGTGTGGGCGTCTCGGTGGTCAACGCGCTGTCCGAGCGGGTGGTGGTCGAGGTCGACCGCGACGGCAAGCGCCACCACATCGAGTTCGCCGAGGGGGGCTCGAAGCGCACCACGCTCGAGGTGGTCGGCAATGCGCCCCGCGGTCGTACCGGCACCACCGTCACCTTCTGGCCCGACCGCTCCATCTTCGAGACCACCGACTTCTCCTCGCGCACCATGCTCGAGCGGTTCCAGATGATGGCGTTCCTCAACAAGGCGTTGGAGATCCGCTTCGTCGACGAGCGCGAGGGCCACGAGCACGAGCCCGTCGTCTACAAGTACGCCGGCGGCATCATCGACTTCGTCAAGCACGTCAACGCCACCAAGACCCCCCTGTTCAGCCGGGTGGGCTACTTCGAGCAGACCGAGGACGACCACGAGGTCGAGCTGGCCTTCCAGTGGAACGAGGGCTACCAGACCGACGGGCTCCACAGCTTCGCCAACGGGATCGCCACCATCGAGGGCGGCACCCACGAGGAGGGGTTCCGGGCCGCGCTCACCACGGTGATCAACAAGTACGCCCGGGCCAAGGGTCACCTGAAGGAGAAGGATCCGAACCTGGCGGGCGAGGACGTGCGCGAAGGCCTCACCGGCATCATCTCGGTCCGCCTCCGCGAGCCCCAGTTCGAGGGCCAGACCAAGGGCAAGCTCGGCAACCCCGAGATCAAGACCCTGGTGCAACGGGCCACCAACGAGCGCATGGCCGACTGGTTCGAGGAGCACCCCACCGAGGCCAACAAGATCGTCAAGAAGGCGATCAACGCCCAACGCGCCCGGGCCGCGGCCCGTACCGCCCGCGACGCCACCCGGCGGAAGTCGGCGCTCGACGGTGCCGGCATGCCCGACAAGCTCAAGGACTGTTCGAGCCGCAACCGCTCAGAGTGCGAGCTGTTCATCGTGGAGGGCGACTCGGCCGGCGGTTCGGCCATCAAGGCCCGCAACCCGCTGGTCCAGGCGATCCTGCCCATCCGCGGCAAGATCCTCAACGTCGAGCGGGCCCGGCTCGACAAGATGCTCAAGAACAACGAGATCCAGGCCCTGATCTCGGCCATCGGCGCGGGTTTCGGCGCGGAAGAGTTCGACATCACCAAGATCCGCTACGACCGCGTGATCCTGTTGTGCGACGCCGACGTCGACGGCAGCCACATCCGCACGCTGCTGCTCACCTTCTTCTTCCGCCACATGAAGGACCTGGTGGAGCAGCAGCACGTCTACATCGCGCAGCCGCCGCTGTACTCCACGGTGGTGGGCAAGGAGAAGCTCTACCTCAAGGACGACGCGGCCAAGAACGCCTTCCTCGCGGAGAACCCCAACCACAAGAAGGAGTTCGCCCGGCTGAAGGGCCTCGGCGAGATGGACTGGGACGAGCTCAAGGCCACCACCATGGACGCCGCCAGCCGCACCCTCCTCCAGGTCACCGTGGAGCAGGCCGCCAACGCCGACGCCGTGGTGTCCACGCTGATGGGCGACGACGTCGACGCCCGCAAGACCTTCATCCAGACCAACGCCAAAGACGTGCGCTTCCTCGACATCTGATCGAGCCCCCTCCCGCACACCGAGACCGCCCCCGACGAGACGACCCCACCAGGACCCATGGCTGACGACGAACTTCCCTCCGGCGATGCAGACGCCCCCGAGGGCATCGATCCCACGATGACCGCCTACGGGCTCATCGAGCCCATCGAGATCGAGGAGGAGATGGAGCGGTCGTTCCTCGACTACTCCATGTCCGTCATCGTGTCGCGGGCCCTGCCCGACGTGCGCGACGGCCTCAAGCCCGTCCACCGCCGGATCCTGTGGGGCATGTACGACCTCGGCGCCCGGCCCGACCGCCAGTTCATGAAGTGCGCCCGCGTCACCGGCGAGGTCATGGGCAAGTACCACCCCCACGGCGATTCCGCCATCTACGACGCGCTCGTGCGCATGGCCCAGGACCACTCGCTGCGGCACCCGCTGGTGGCCGGTCACGGCAACTTCGGCTCGCCCGACTACGGCGCCGCCGCGGCGCGGTACACGGAGTGCCGGCTCGACCCGCTGTCGCTGGCGATGCTCGCCGACATCGACGAGGACACCGTCAACTTCGTCGACAACTACTCGGGCGAGTTCCAGGAGCCCCAGGTCCTCCCCAGCCGGTTCCCCAACCTGTTGGTGAACGGCAGCCAGGGCATCGCTGTCGGCATGGCCACCAACATCCCGCCCCACAACCTGGGCGAGATCATCGACGCCACCGTCCACCTGATGGACAACCCCGAGGCCACCCCCGACGACCTCATGCAGTTCGTCCACGGCCCCGACTTCCCCACGGGCGCGCTCATCATGGGTCGCGCCGGGATCCACGACGCCTACCGCACGGGTCGCGGCTCCATCCGCATGCGTGCGGTGGCCGAGATCGAGGAGTCCAGCCGCGGTGGCGACAAGATCGTCATCAGCCAGCTGCCCTACCAGGTGGGTCCCAACTCGGTGCTCTCCAAGATCAAGGAGCTGGTGGCCACCAAGGAGATCGAGGGCATCTCCGACGCCAACGAGGAGTCGGCCGGCGACGACACGCGCATCGTGATCACGCTCAAGCGCGATGCCCCCGGCCTGGTGATCCTGAACAACCTGTACAAGCGCACGCCCCTGCAGACCACGTTCTCGGTGAACACGGTGGCGCTGGTCGACGGCGTGCCCCGCACCCTGAACCTGCGAGAGGTGCTCTTCCACTACCTGGAGCACCAGGTCGAGGTCATCACCCGCCGGTCCGAGTTCCGGCTCAAGAAGGCCAAGGACCGGGCCCACATCGTCGAGGGCCTGATCAAGGCACTCGACCTCATCGACCAGATCATCGCCACCATCCGGGCCTCGGCCGACAAGGCGGCGGCTCGGGAGGCGCTGCAGCAGGCGCCGTTCGAGTTCAGCGAGATCCAGGCCGAGTACATCCTCGACATGCAGCTCCACCGGCTCACCCGCCTGGGTCGGGCCCAGCTCGAGGAGGAGATGGAGGAGCTGCGCCGCCGCATCACCGAGCTGGAGGCCATCCTGGGCGACCGGTCGGTGCTCAACGAGGTCATCCGCACCGAGTTGGGCGAGCTGCGCACCAAGTACGCCACGCCGCGGAAGTCGAAGATCACCTACGACATCGGCGACATCGACATCGAGGACCTCATCGACGACGAGGACCT
>DAIMFV010000010.1:0-6983 GCA_036724365.1 Acidimicrobiales bacterium
CGCGGTACGTGCGGGCGATGGTGGTGCTGGTCACGGGGTTCGTGGCCGTGTCCATGGCCGGGCTCACCCTCGCCATCGCCGGCGTGGCCGGTCCGCTCCAGGTCGGGGTGGTCGGGCTGGCGCTCTGGGCCGCGTTGCTGGTGCTGTGGGGTCGGGCTCCGGTCTCGGGACCGGCCCGCCCCGACCCCCGCACCTGGGTGCTGGTGGCCGGGCTGCTGGTCATCGCGGTGTCGGGTGCAGCGAACGTGCGTCACCAGGGCCTGTACGTGCTCACCAACCGCGACCCCGGGATCTACGTGGCCGGCGGCCGGTGGATGGCCGAACACGGCAACCTGGTGGTCGACGGTGGCGTGGAGGCGGTGCCGGGTCTGGACTCGCTCGATGGCCTGGTCGCGGCCGGGGCCGGTCAGACCGAGACCGACGGGGACCCCAACCGAATCCAGATCCAGGGCGCCCACCTGTTCCCCACCGTCTTGGCCGTGGGGGAGGGGGTGGCCGGCGACGTCGGGTTCGGAGCCGCGCCTGCGGTCGTGGGAGCGCTCGCCCTGGCGGCGTTCTTCTGGCTGGCGCTGAAGCTGCTCCCGGACTGGGCGGCCCTGGCGGCCACCGTGGCCCTGGCGGTCGACTTCGCCTGGATCTACACGGTGCGCAGCTACCTGAGCGAGCCCACCCTGTTGCTGGTGAGCTTCGCGGCCGCCGCGCTGCTCCTCGACGCGGTGGCATCGTGGCCCACCCGTCCGACCCGGCTCGCGGTGGCCGGGTTCGTGGCGGCCACCGCCCTCACCGCCCGGGTCGATGCCGGGGTGGTGATCCTCACGTTCCCGGTGCTGGTGGCGGTGCTCGTGCGGCGACAGGGCGCGGGGGCCCGCACCGGGCGAGCCCTGGGCTGGTGGTGCCTGGGGGCTGCGGGGCCGGCCGTGGTGGCCGCGGTGGACCTGTCGCTGCGCAGCCCCCGCTACCTGAGCGACCTGGGTTCGGAAGCCACCCTCGTCGTGGTCGGACTCGCCGCCTCGCTGGTGGTGGCCGTCGGGGTGGCCGCCACCACCCAGGGGCGGGGCCGGGTGGCGGTCGACGGGCTGGCCGAACGGCTGCGCCCGCACCTGCCGCGCCTGGCGGCGGCGGCCGCCGCCCTGGTGGTGGTGGTGGCGGCGTTCGCGTGGTTCGTGCGGCCACTGCTCGGGCCGGACCGCGTGGTGCGCGACGGTCGGCCCACCATGGAGTCGATCCAGGTGCACGAAGGCCTGTCGCCCGACGGGAACCGCACCTACGCGGAACGCTCGCTCGACCGGATCCGCTGGTACACCGGTCCGGTCGCGGTGGCGGCCGGGGCGGTGGGGCTGGCGGTGCTGGGCCGGCGCCTGGTGGGGGGACGGCTCAGCCCGGCCGAGTGGGTGGTGGCCGGGCTCGTCACGCCGGGACTGGTGCTCTACGCCTACGCCCCGTCGATCTACAGCGACCACCCGTGGATGATCCGCCGGTACGTGCCCACCGCCATCCCCGGGCTGCTGCTCTTCTCGGGCGTGACGGCAGCCGCGCTGGCGGGCTGGCGCGGTCCGACGCGGCGCGCCCGTCGGGTCGGGCCGGTGCTGGCCGCCCTGGTGGTTGCCGGTCTGGTGGTGGGCCCGCTTCGCATGTCGTGGCCGCTGCGGGCCGCCACCTGGTACGCCGACGGTCGCACGGGCATCGAACGGGTCTGCGGGGAGATCGGCCCCGACGATGTGGCGCTCCTCACCAACCAGGGCGACGTGGGCGGCCAGCTCCTGCCTGCGATCCACGCCTTCTGTGGTGTCGACGCCGTGGGTCTCGACCCGGCGCGGCCCGACCCCGGTGATGGCGCCGTCACCGCCGCCGAGGTGGCCGGCCTGGTGGGGGCGGAGGGTCGGCGCCTCCAGGTGATCGGGCCCTCCCGGGAGGCGGTGCTCCTCGTGTCACCCGGCGCCGAGGACCTCCGCCCGGTGAAGGTGCTGCAGACCTCCGCGGTGGGCACCACCATCGGCCGGCCCCCGAGCGCGGTCGGGGATCTGTCGTTCACCGTCTGGGTCGGCACGGTCGAGCCTCCGGTAGCGTGACCGCGGTCATGGCTGAGCACCCGGTCGTCCCGTCGGTGCGGCGCCTGGCCGCCGAGTCGTCCGGGGTGGCGGCGGTGGCCTGGGCGTTCACCGCGCTGGTGCTGCGGATCTGGGAGGCCCCGCTCCGGCTGCCGTGGGACACGCGGCGCGACGCCACGCTCATCTCCACCATGGTGAAGAACACGCTGGAGACGGGGTGGTTCACCGACCAGCCCCGGCTGGGGGCCCCCTTCGGCCAGCACCTCGACGACTTTCCCCACGGCGGCGAGACGTTCCAGCTCGCGGCCATGAAGGCGGTCACCTCGGTGGCGGGCGACTGGGGCCTGGCCATGAACGTGTACTTCGTCGTGGGTGCCGGGGTGCTGGCTGCGGTCACCCACCTCGTGTTGCGGCACCTGCGCTTCGGCCCGGTGCTGTCCGCCGTGGCAGCGCTGTTGTTCATGGCGCTGCCCTACCGGTTCGGTCACGGGCAGATGCACCTGTGGCGGTCCACCTACCTGAGCGCCCCGCTCGCCGCCCTGTTGCTGGTGTGGGTGGCGTGCTGGCGCGAGCGGTTCCTGGTGGACCCGACGGACCGGGCGGCGAAGGTGTGGCACCGCGGGGTGCTTCGGTGGCGGCGGGTGGCGGTGGCCGCCGCGATCGCCGTGGTGGTGGCCGGTACCGAGACGATGACCACGGCCTTCACCATGACGCTGCTGGCGGTGGGCGCGGTGGTGGGGGCGGTGCGCCATCGTGATCCCCAGCGCCTGCTGGCGGCCGCAGCGGTGGTGGCGGTGATGGTGGGCACCTTCGCCGTGCTCAGCGTGCCCACGCTGCTCTACTACCGCGAGCACGGGTCCAACGAGGTGGCGGCGCGCCGGTTCACCACCGAGAGCGAGTGGTACGGCCTCAAGCTCACGCGCCTGGTGCTACCCGAGCCCGGCCACCGGGTCGGGTTCCTGTCCGACCTGGGAGAGGCGGCACAGGAGGACACGCTGTTGCGCAGCGAACGGGGCCAGGCGCTCGGGATCCTGGGCACGATCGGCTTCGCCGGGCTCGCCTACGCCGCGCTCACCCGTCGGCGGGGCGGCGAACCCACACCCGAGTCGGCCCCGTGGGACCGATCCGCCCTGCGAGACAGCGGCGTGGTGAACTCGCTGGTGGCGGTGGCGTTCGGCACCATCGGCGGGTTCTCGGTGATCCTGGCCCTGGCGGGGTTCGGCCAGGTCCGGGTGTGGAACCGCATCGTGTTGTTCGTGGCCTTCTTCGCCATGGTCGAGGTGCTGTCGCGAAGCGAGCAGCTGCTGGCCCGGCTGGAACGTCGCCGCCCCGCGCTGCCCCGGGTCGCCCTCGCTGCGGTGGCGGTGGCCGTGCTGGCGTTCGGCCTGGTCGACGGCATCCCGCCGCCTCGCCTCTCCTACGCCGAGATCGAGGCCCGCCACGCCAGCGACCGGGCGTTCGTGGCCGCCATCGACGACGTGCTGCCGGACGGGGCCGCGGTGTTCCAGGTCCCGGTGCTCGACTTCCCCGAGACGATCCCACCCGGTCGCATGGAGGACTACGACCCGCTCCGGGCCTACCTGGCCGACACCGGCACGCTGCGCTGGAGCTACGGCGCGGTCAAGGGCCGGCCCGAGGCGGACTGGCAGGCCCGGGTGCGCGACGACGTGGGCCTCCTGGGCGCCCTCCCCGGTCTGCTGGGCCTGGGCTTCGAGGGCTTGTGGGTGGACACCTGGGGCTATGGCGACGGATCCGCCGATGGGGCGCAGGTGGCCCGCCTGCCCGCGGAGCTCGGTGTGTCGCCGCTGCGTTCACCCGACGGCCGCTTCCTCTTCTTCGACCTGCGGCCCTACCGAGAGCGGCTGGGGCGCACCGACGCCCAGTTGCGGGGTGACGCCGAGCGCCTGCTCGGCGTCCAGCCGCCGGGGGGAGGATGAGGCGGTGGACGCCGTAAGCACCGGTCGCCGCATCGTGGGCACCCGCAACTGCCCGCTCGGCGGGCTGCACGCCGCCCTGTCGGCCATGCTGCCGGGAGACGACGTGGTGGCGGTGCCGTACCTGGGCGTGGAGCCCCCGGAGCTGGAACACCTGCTGCCCGACGCCCACGTGTGGGTGTCGTCGCTGCACCCCGACGAGGCCGGGCCGATCCTGCAGCGGCTGGAGTCGTCGGCCGAGCTGGTGTCGATCCCGCTCCTGTTGTTCACCGGGTTCCACCCCGACATCGTCCACGTGGTCACGGCCGCGGGCACCGAGGTGGAGTCGGCCGCCGGGGGCTACAGCTCGGCCATCGTGGCGTGGGGGTGGCTCCACGGCTGGTCCGTCGACGAGATCGTGGCCCGCTTCGACCCCGCCACCTTCGCCGAGCTGGGCTACCTGTCGGCGTGGGAGGGCGGGGTGCGCCTGGCCCGCTACGTGTTCGACGAGGCCGACTGCGACTTCGACGGCTGGTTCCTGCCGCTGGCGGCACGAGGCCGGGTGTTCATGCTCACCGACAACCACCCCACGGTGGAGGCCCTGGTCCAGCTCGCCCGCGTGGTGGCCCGGCGGGTGGGCGCCGATCCCGGGCTGGTGGCCTACCCGTGGGAGCTGGTGATCCCCGACGGCCTGCTGGCCACGTCCACCGTGTGGCCGGTGTACCCCCACCTGGCCGATGCCCTGGACCTGCCGGGTGCCTTCGTGTGGCGCTGCCCCAACGGTGAGCTGATCGACCTGGAGACGTTCGTGACCCGCTCGATCGGGCGCTACACCGCGGTCGACCCGGCCACGGTCACCGTCACCCGCTTCGCCAACGACGAGCGCATCGCCCGGGCCCTGGGCCGCCGTCCCGAGGGGGCGAACCAGGGCTGACCGCGGGTCCCGCCCCGACCGTCCGGCGCACCCCTACCGAGACGTGGGCGACCACCAGCGCTGGCACCGGGCCGTCACCTGGGCGCCACCCGGCGGGCTCGACCCGGTGGTGGCCACCCGGTTCCGCATCGGCCCCGACGACCGCATCGGCACCATGGGCTCCTGCTTCGCGCAGCACCTCTCCCGCCACCTCGCCCGGTCGGGCCTCGGGTACTACGTGGCCGAGACGGCACCCCCCGGGACCGACGACCTCGAGGCGGCCCGTCGCCAGTACGGCACGTTCTCGGCGCGCTACGGCAACGTGTACACGGTCACCCAGGCCGTGCAGCTGTTCCGCCGGGCCTACGGCGACCTGGTGCCGGCCGAGGAGCCGTGGGTGCGGGGGTCGGTGCTGGTGGACCCGTTCCGGCCGCTGGTGGAGCCCGACGGCTTCGCCGACCGGGACGCGCTGGAGGCCGATCGGGCTCGGCACCTGGCCGCGGTGCGCCACGTGTTCGAGCGGTCCAGCGTGCTGGTGTTCACCCTGGGGTTGACCGAGGCGTGGCGCAGCCGCGACGACGGGTCGGTGTTCGCCACCGCCCCGGGCGTGGACGGGGGCGCCTACGACCCGGCCCGGTACGAGTTCGTGAACTACGGCGTCGACGAGGTGCGCGCCGGGCTGTTCGAGCTGTGCGACCTGGTGCGGTCGGTGAACCCGGCGGGGCGGATCCTGCTCACCGTGTCGCCGGTTCCGCTGATCGCCACCTATGAGCCCCGGCACGTGCTGGTGTCCACCACGGTCAGCAAGGCCGTGCTGCGGGTGGCGGCCGACGAAGCGCTGGCCCGCTTCGACTTCGTCGACTACTTCCCGAGCTACGAGCTCATCGCATCGGCCACCGGCACCGCCGACCACTACGAGGCGGACCGACGCTCGGTCACCGAGGTCGGGGTGGCCCACGTCATGCGGGTGTTCACCCACCACTACGTGGAGGGCCGACCCTGGTCGGCGCCGTCGAGCGGCACGCTCGGCGCGGCCGCAGCGCGGGCCCTGTCCACGGCGGCCGCCGACTACCCGGTGATCTGCGACGAGGAGGCCGTGGCGGCCGCCATGGACGCCAGCGCCGGCGAGCACGGCGAGTAGCGTCCGGGCCACTGATGACGACAGAGGCGGCGGTCATGCGGACGGGTCGGTCGGATCGCGGTATGGCCGATCGCGGTGTGGCGGTACGGGTGGCGGTGCTGGTGCTGGTGGCCCTGGTCGGGGTGCTGGCGCCGGTGGGTCCGTCCGGCCCGCTCGTGGCGGGTGCCGACCCGGTGCTGGTGGTCACGCCCGACACCGGTCTGGTCGACGGTCAGGAGGTGCAGGTGTCGGGCACCGGGTTCGGGGCCTACGTGATGCTGGCCGTGTGCCCCACCGGTCTCACCGACGAACGCGCCGAGTCCTGTGCGTACGACCAGGACTCCGGCTACGCCGAACCCGACGGGTCGGGTTCGTTCACGGTGCCGGCGCGGCTGCCGGCCGTCGTGTCCGACGGCGCGGCATCGGTCGACTGCCGCCTGGTGTCCTGCGAGCTGGTCGCCCTGCAGTGGATCGACGAGGAGGAGGGTTCCTCGGTGGCGGCTCGCGTACCGGTGGCCTTCGATCCCGGTGGCCCGCTGGTGCCCGCCCCGGTCGTCGCGGTCACCCCATCGAGTGGTCTGGTCGACGGCCAGACCGTGCAGTTGACCGGCTCGGGCTTCGAGCCCGATGAGTGGGTGTGGCTGGAGCAGTGCGGCTTCGACGGGGCCGAGCAGGGGTGCCGGTACCTGGGCGAAGCGGAGGTGGACCTGGCCGGCGTGCTGGACACCACGGCCCGGATCCGGGCCACGGTGGCCAGCGAGGGCACGCCGGGGAGCCGCGTCGACTGCCGCTCGGTCACGGCGGTCTGTCGCGTGGAGGCTCGCGCCGACAGCTGGCGGGACCCCGACCCGGTGCCGTTGCACTTCGACCCGGTCGGCGTGCTGCTCCCGGCGCCGGTCCTGACGGCGGCCCCCACCAACGACCTGGTCGACGGACAGGTGGTGCAGGTCACTGGCGCGAGCGATAACTACTGGTGGTGGCGTGTGCGA
>DAIMFV010000010.1:6993-15962 GCA_036724365.1 Acidimicrobiales bacterium
GGGCTCGACCCGTGGTCCTATCTCAACGCCCGGCAGTGCGGTCCGACCGGTGTCGACGGCTGGACCCGCTGTCGCTGGCTCGGCTTCGACGGCCTGGAGGCCGACGGCACCGGGGCACTGCACGACGAGGTCAGCGTGCGGGCGGTGTTCACATCGATGTTCGGCGGCGACGACGCCGTCGTCGACTGTCGGGTCGAGGCCTGTTGGTTGCAGCTCAGCGGAAGCGACGTCAACGTGTCCGTCCCGTTGACGTTCGACCCCGCCGCCCCGCTCCTGCCGCCGCCATCGGTCACGGCGACGCCCGCCACCGGGATCGTCGACGGACAGACCGTCGCCGTCACCCTCACCGGCTTCGACCCCAACGGGTGGCCCCGCGTGGAGGTGTGTCAGGTGGGCACCGACCGCTGCGACCCGGCGGCGTCGGCATCGCCCGAGATCTCCACCACCGGCCCCACGGTGGTGGAGCTGCGGGTCTTCGGCACGTTTCCCACCTACGAGGAGCCGGTCGACTGCCGCCGGGCCCCCGGCTGTGAGATCCGGGTGCGCGACGGGCTGTTCGACGGCGACTACGCGGTGCCGATCTCGTTCGGGCCTCCGCCGCCGTCGCGTGGCCGGTTCCTCGACCCGGTGTTCGACGACGTCGACGTGCAGCACGACGTCGTGTACCGGAACACCACCGACCACCTGGGGCGGCCGGTCGAGCTGAAGATGGACATCTACCAACCGGTCGGCGATCCCCTCACCGTCCGGCCGGTGGTGATGTGGATGCACGGCGGCTGGTTCATCTTCGGTGACAAGTCGTCCATGGAGCCCTACGCCCGGGCCTCGGCCCAGCGCGGCTACGTGAGCATCTCGCTCCAATACCGGCTGCGCTCCGACCTGTCCACCTCAGACCTGGCCGGCGTGGTGGCGGCCGCCCACGACGCCCGGGTCGACGCCGCGGCAGCCGTGGACTGGATCCAGGCCAACGCCGGCGACCTGGGCATCGACCCGCGGGCGATCTTCGTGGGCGGCTACTCCGCCGGTGGGGTCCTGGCCTGGAACCTGGCCTACCCCGACGCCACGCTGGGTCACGGGCCACCCGAGGTGGCGGCTGCCGCCCCCATCGCAGGCATCCCCTTCACCGGCCCCGAGCCGGGCGATCCGCCCGTCATCGGCTTCCACGCCGTCGACGACTCCACCGTGCCGTACGGGGAGGGCCGCAACCGTTGCGCCGAGGCGGTGCTGCTGGCGCTGGTGTGCCAGTGGGAGGAGTACCCCGACGGCGGTCACGGCATCGTGAGCTCGCGCTTCCGCGACATCGTCGACAAGTCGCACACCTTCTTCTACGAGCAGGTGCTCCTCGGGCTCGGCTACCACAACGACACGCCGGTCCCGCCCCCCGGTCCCACCCCGGTGACCCGGCCCGAGCTGGTGCTGCCGCCCGTGGTGGCCGGGCCCACCACCACGACCACCGCAACCACGACGACCACCCCGTCCGCCACGAGCACGCCCACGTCCAGCACGCCGTCCGCCACGAGCACCCCCGGTTCCAGCGCGCCCGTCGGTACGAGCATCCCGTCGGCCACGAGCACCCCCACGGTGGGGCACCAACCCGGTCCACGCGGATCGGGCCCGGCCCGACCGGCCACGGCCGTACCGGGTCGGCCCGGCTACACCGGCTGACGACGGGCGACGGCTAGAAGCCGGTGCCGTGGAAGAAGTGCACGATGGTGGGCTCCAGGGCCAGGTAGCCCCGATGGGGTTCGCTCTGCACCACCTCGAAGCCGGCGCCGTCGTCGAGGCGGTCGAACACCTGGCCGCCGGCGCGGTTGGTGACGGTCACCGACACCGAGAACTGGCCGTCGAGCAGCGGGACGCGGGGTAGGTCGAAGCACACCGCGCCCACGCCGTTCACGGTGACGATCGGCTGCTGGAGCATCTCGGTGTCGGTGGCGTACACGATGTTCTCGCCGCGGTCGCGGACCTCCAGGGTGAAGGCCACGTCGGGGATCCGGTTCGGCGCCACGTAGTCCACCCGGATGCGCAGTGGCTCGTTGGGCTCCAGGTAGCGGGCGCTGGTGGTGGGGTACTCGCAGGCGACCTTGGTGATCTCCACCACCTTGTCGCCACTGGTGCGCACCGGCTCGCCGGCCTCGGGTGGCGGCCCCGACCATTCGGTGCCCTCCACCGCGGCCAGCACCGGACCGGGTTCGGCCGGGGTGGGGGGCTCGGCCTCCAGGTCGGGGGCGGCGATGCCCCGGCGCTCCAGGGTCTCACGCAGCACCCGGATGGCCTCACCCGGCTCCGCCACCTCCACCAGCCGACCATGGTCCAGCACCGCGGCGCGGTCGGCGAGCTGGCGCACCAGGTCGGCGGCGTGGGACACGAGCAGGATGGTGCGCCCGTCGGCCTGGAGCTTCTTGACCCGCTCGATGCACTTGCGTTGGAAGGCCTCGTCGCCCACGGCCAGCACCTCGTCGACCAGCAGCACCTCGGGTTCCACGTTGATGGCCACCGCGAACCCCAGGCGGGCGTACATGCCCGACGAGTAGTGCTTGACCTGGTTGTCGATGAACTCCTCGAGCTCGGCGAAGGCCACGATGTCGTCGAAGATGCGGTCTATCTGGATGCGGGAGAACCCCAGGATCGAGCCGTTGAGGTAGATGTTCTCCCGGCCGGTGAGGTCGGGGTGGAAGCCCGCCCCCAGCTCCAGCAGGGCGGCCAGGCGGCCCCGGGCCACGATGCGTCCGCTGCTGGGCCGCAGGGTGCCGGCCACGCACTTGAGCAGGGTGGACTTGCCCGAGCCGTTGTGGCCGAGGAGGGCGAAGGTCTCCCCCTGCTGCACGTCGAACGACACGTCGTCGAGGGCCTTGAACACCTCGTGGGGGTTGCGGCCGGCCCGGATCAGCCGCTCCTTGGCCGACTGGGACTTCTCCTTGTAGATCTTGAAGCTCTTGGTGACGTGCTCCACCGTGATGGCGATGTCACCCATCAGATCTCCCTGCCCATCAGATCTCGCACCGCTCAGATCTCCTCGGCGAAGTTGTCTTCGAGCCGGCTGAACAGGGCGAGGGCGCCGTAGAGGAGCACCAGCGAAACCAGGCCGGTGACGGCGAGGTGGCTCACGTACCAGCCCATGCCGTGCGGGGGGATGGCCGGGATGAAGTTGGGGTCGGCCAGTTCGGCGGCGGTGGGGTCGGCCGGGTTGTACAGGGTGCGCTGGAAGGTGACCACCACGGTGAGCACCGGGTTGAGGGCGGCGATCAGCTCGCCGTTCTCGCCGAAGCGGGTCACCAGCTTCTTGGCCACCATGCCGTAGCTGTAGGCCACCGCCGACAGCCAGAACCAGGCCAGCAGGGCCACCTCGAGCAGGTGCTGGGTGTCTCGCAGGTACACGTTGATGGCGCTGAGGGCGATGGCCAGTGCCGTGCAGAAGAGCACCAGCACGACCAGACCCAGCACGAACACCGGCAGGAACTCCACGGCGGGCATGCGCTGGAACGCCAGCAGCGCCCCGATCAGCACCAGGCTCTGGAGCAGGAAGTGGACCATGGCGGCCAGGATCGAGGCGATCACCAACGACTCGCGCGGGAACCACACCTTGGTCACCAGTTGGGCGTTGGCCACGATCGACGAGGTACCGGCCGACAGCCCGGTGCTGAACAGGTTCCAGGCGAGCAGGCCCGACAGGAAGAACAGCCCGTAGTACGGGATGTTCACGTCGAGCACCTCGCCGAACACCAGCGAGAACACCACCAGGTACATGAGCGGGTTGAGCAGCGACCAGGCGAAGCCCAAGACGCTGTTCTTGTACTTGACCTTGAGCTCCTTGCGGGTGAGGTTGCCCACCAGCTCCCGGTACTGCCACAGGTGCCGGACCCGTTGGTGGGGTCGGGGCCGCTTCGACACCTCCAACGCGGGAGACAGGTCTGCGTTGGCTGGCTTGGCGATGGTGTCGACCACGGACGGGCTCGGCAGGTGGGGAACGGGAGCCCGGCAAGGTTACCGACCCGGCACCCTCAGACCGTTGCCACCCGGACGTCACGCGCGTGTTCGGCGAGCGCGCCGATGTCGGTGGGATCGCCGGTGAGCACGTTGCCACCCGGTTCGGCGAGGGCCACCACCACCGCATCGACCGCTGAGCCGTGCTTCGCCCGGTGCCGCAGGCTGGCGGCTCGGCGGGCGGTCTCCTCGGACAGGTCGGTGAGGATGTCGCACGTCTTGAGCAGACGGTTGGTGTTGGCGTCGGGGCCGGGACGACCGGTCACCGACTCGACCACGACCACGGACGGGACCAACGGCGGCCAGAGCCCCTCACGCCGGAGCACCCCGATCAGGGCAGCGGTCTCCCGGTCACGACGGGCGAGCCGGGTGACCGCACCGCTGTCGAGGACCAGCACTGCTATCGAGGACCAGCACGGTGCAGCTCACGGACGATGGCCTCGGCTCGGGCGATCTCGTCGGCCGTGGGCTCGCCCACGTCGTCGATGAGCTCGACCAGGTAGGCGTCGGTCTCGTCGAGCAGGGCCTGTCGTCGCAGCTCGGCCCGCACCGCGGCTTGGAGCAACTCCGACGCCGGGAGGCCCCGGGCCTTGAGCTCCGCGTGGAGGTCGGCAGGAAGGTACACCTGCATCCGTGGCATACGTCCAACTCTACGCATAGTCGGATCCGATCGGCTCAGGCGGCGCGTCGCGGTGGGAGGTCGCGGAGACGCTGGTGGATGCGGGCGTCGACCTCGGCCTCGTACACCGGGTCGAACGGCTCGGGCTCGCCATCGGTCAACTCCACCGGCGCCGCGGCCAGGAGCGCGAGCACACCAGTGGGCTCGGGCTCACCTGTCATCCGAGTGCGATCCGCCGCATCCATGCGACCAGGACAGCGAACAGGTGTTCGATCTCGCAACACCCTTTCCAGCCTATTCAGCGTTCTCCAGGTCGTCATGGTGCTCGCATCTGTCTCACCAGTGATACAGTCGGGGCATGGCCGACGTGTCCATCCGGGATCTACGCAATCACGGCGGTGAAGTGATCGATCGCGTCGAGCGGGGTGAGCGACTGACGATCACCCGCTCCGGCAAGCCGGTTGCCGAGCTCGTGGCCATCCGCCGTCCAGCGGTGTCGCTCGAGGAACTCCGTCGCCGTCGGGCGCGCCTGCCGCGCGTCGACCCCGAGGCACTGCGGCGCGACCTCGACGCAGTCCTCGACCCCGGACTCTGACGTGGCTCCGGGGATCCTCGACACCAGCACGCTCATCCTGCTCGACCGGATCGACGACCCTTCGTCGCTCCCGGCCGAGCCGCTCATCACCACGATCACGCTCGCGGAGCTGTCGGTCGGGCCGCTGGTGGCCACGACCGAGGCGGAGCGAGCGGCGCGCCAGGCTCACCTCCAGCAGGCCGAGTCCGACTTCGATCCGCTCCCGTTCGACGCCGCGGCGGCACGCTCCTTCGGTCAGGTGGCGGCGGCACTTCGCCGGTCCGGACGTAAGCCGGCGGCGCGTGCGTACGACGCCATGATCGCGGCCGTGGGGATCGCCAACGATCTGCCGATCCACACCTGCAACCCCGCCGACTTCACCGGCATCCCCGGCCTCGTCGTGGTGTCGGTGCCTCACCCTGACGGTCCCTGAGGGGCCAGTCGGGCGATCGCTACGCCGCCGATACGTCGCTTCGTGGACGGGTGGTCTACCCGGCGGCCTTCGCCGGGCTCGAGTAGCCGGCGTGATCTAGGTAGACGCAGGCAGACCGGCGGCGGTGCGGACGACGTGGGTGAGCTGGTCGGACAGGGCGGGCCAGCCCAAGGCGGCGGCCACCAGGTCGCGGCCCGCGGCGGCCAGGCGGTCGGCCGCCGCGGGGTCGTCCAGCACCTGCTCGACGGCGTCGGCGAAGTCCTCGGGTTCGGCCAGCAGCAGGTGCTCGCCGCTCGCCACCGGCAGCCCCCGCGCCCCGAACGGGGTGGACACGGTGGGCACGTGGTTGGCCAGGTACTCCACCAGTTTGAGGTTGGTGCCGCTGCCGATGCGCATGGGGTTGAGGGCCACGGTGGCGCTGCGCAGGAGCGAGCGACGGGCGGCGTCGCTGATGACCCCGGTCATGACCAGGTTGGGGGGCACGACCCGGTCGTAGAAGGCGTCGCCGATGCTGCCGGCGCACACGATCAACAGGTGGGGGAGCGAGTCGGCGATCTCGGTGAGCAGCCACACGGCGTCGACGTTGGGCGGGTGCCAGGACCCCACGAACAGGCCGAGGTGCTCGTAGCTCTGACCGAGCGGGCCGGTGCGGTGGTAGCGGCGGAGCCACTCGTGGGTGTGGTGGCGGCGTTCGCGGAGGCCGGCCGGGTGCTCGGGTAACTCGGCGCCGTTGGGGATCACGGTGAAGGCGGCGGGGTCCTTGTGGTAGCGCCGGGCCATCTCGGCGGCATCGATGTCGCCGCAGGCCACCACGGCGGTGGCGGCGGTGACGGCCTCGGCCTCCAGCGCCTCGGCCTGGCGCAGCAGGCGTTGGCCCAGTTCGGTGGCGGGAAGCACGCCCTCCTTGAGCACGGCCTCCACGTTGTAGGCGTCGAGCACCACCGGCACGGCGTCGAGGTCGGCCAGGTTCCGGGCCTGGGTCACGGCCCGCACCAGGTAGGGCTCCGCCAGGACCACCGCGGCCGCCCCGGTGAGGGCCTGGGCCAGGGTGGCGATGTAGCCGGGGGTGAGGCCCGGTTGGTGGCCCGACACGATGTCGGCCACCGGCACCCCCACCTCCAGGCTGGTCTGCAGGCAGGCGTCGCGGGCGGTGGCCGTGCGGGGGACCAGGGTCTCCACCAGGCCGGGGGCGATCTCCACCGACGACGGGGGCGTGTTCCAGTCGACCAGGGCCACGATCTCCACGTCGACGTGGCGGGCCAGGCCCCCGTAGAGGTGGCGGGCCCGGAGCTGGCCGCCGCCCACCGGCTGTTGGACCGGGAAGGTGGTGGCGACGACCACGCGGGGCCGGCCCGACGCGCCCCGCTCGGGGGCGGGGGCGCCGACGGGCCCCGTGGTGGCGTGGCGCTTGCGGTTGGCCCGGGACCCGGCGCCCACCAGGCGTTGGACGGCACCCTCCCAGGTGACCTGGGCCGCCCGTTCGGCGGCGGCCCGGCCTAGGCCGGCGGCCTCGCCCCGGTCGGCCACCAACCGGGCCAGGGCCGCTCCGAGGGCGACCGCATCGGGCTCGACCACCAGGCCGTTCACCTCGTGGTCCACGAACTCGGTGGGCCCGCCGGCGTCGGTGGTGGTCACCACCGGCACGCCGCGGGCCATGGCCTCCAGGGTGATGAGGCCCAGGTCCTCGTCGAGCGGCACGAACGGAACGGCCAGCGCCCGGGCGTAGTGGTCGCGCAGCTCGTCGTCGGTGAGGCGGCCCACGAAGCGGATGCGGTCGTCTCCCGCGGCCAGATCGCGCAGGCGGCCCTCCTCGGGGCCCTCGCCGGCGATGAGCAGGGGGACGTCGTGGGGCACGTGGGCCATGGCCTCCACGATCAGGTGGATGCGCTTGGGGCCGTCGAGGCGTGACGCGGTGAACAGGTGCTGTTGACCTTCGCCCGGTTCCAGCTCGGGGCCGGGCGGCAGCGAGCTGGGCAGGTACACCACCCGCGGGGTGACCCGGGGTGGGAAGTAGCCGGGGCGGGCGGCGACGGTGTGCGAGAGGGCGCAGTGGTCGGCGATCTCGCCGGGGGCCAGGGCCACGCCGTCGAGCCACCGGACCAGGCGCCGGGCGAGCGGGCCGGGGAAGGCCAGGTCGGGGTGGTCGGCGCCCAGGGTGTCGACCACCAGGCCGAACCAGCCGAACACGTCGGGCAGTGCCTCGCGCCCGGCGCCGGGGCTGAGCCGGCGCAACAGGTCCTCGGTGACCGGTGCGGGGTCGACCACGTCGAGGGGCAGGTGGGCTGGGTAGGTGTCGTACAGGCCGCGCAGCGGGTGGAACATGAGCACGGTGTGGGCGGGGTGGTGCACCATCCACGCCGGGTACTTCACGCTGATCACCCGGTCGAAGTGGTCCAGGTCGAGCAGGGAGAAGTGCTGGTAGCCGGCCACCACGCCGGGCAGGGTGCGCTCGTCGACCGGCAGCTTGAACACCTCGGCCCGGTGGCCGGCGTGGCCCAGGGCCTCGGCCAGCCCGGCCACGGCCCGCTCGGCCCCACCGGTGGCGTAGGGCACGGCCGACGGCGCCACCACGGCCACCGACAACGAGGGCGCGCTCACCGGTCCACCCGTTCCAGGCCGGAGCGGAACTCGTCGACGGCGTGGGCCCAGGAGAACTCGGCGGCCCGCTCGCGCCCGTTGCGGCCCAGTTCCGCGGCCAGGTCGCGGTCGGTCACCAGGCGCTCGATGGCGGCGGCCATCGCCTGCGGGGTGGGGTCGACGATCAGGCCTGTCTGTTCGTGCACCACCAGCTCGGTGAGACCGCCGCCGTCGGTGCACACGATCACCGGCCGGCCGTGGCGCATGGCCTCGATGGCGGTGAGGCCGTAGTCCTCGTCGTGGGCCACGGCCAGCACGCAGGGGGCGTCGCGGAAGCGCCGCTCCAGGTCGTCGTCGGACACCCGGCCGGCGAACTCCACGTGCGAGCGGAAGTCGTCGGGCACCAGCTGGGCCTCCCGGCCGGTGTTGCACCAGATCTGGGCGGGCGACAGGTGGTGGGCGTCGGCCGCGCCGGTGCCCAGCACGTGGTCGAGGTGGCGGACCCAACGTTCGCGGCTGCCGGTGCCCACCAGGGCCATGGGCTGGTGGGGCAGCAGGTGGGCGGCGGCCACGGCCAGCTCGGCGCGCTTGGGGAACTCCATGCGGCTGATGCTCAGCACCGGACCGGTGCCGGGCGGGGTGGCGGGCACCGCCTCGGCGTCGTCGCCCACGCCCACGCCGGCGTGGAACAGGCTCACGTTGGTCTGGCCGCCGAAGTGGGCCAGGCGGTCGGCCACCGTCTGGGAGCCGGCCAGGAACCAGCCCACGGCGTCGAGGCGGGG
>DAIMFV010000010.1:15972-30342 GCA_036724365.1 Acidimicrobiales bacterium
GTCGCGAAGCGCGCGCAGCAGGGCAATGCCTCGAACGAGCGGGCCACCGAGGCGGGGCTGGTCGATCTCGCGGATGATCTCGCCGGCGCGACGGTGCAGGTCGGGGTCGTCGACGAAGCCGGCCTCCACGTACACGTCCTCGAGGTCGTAGTAGACGCGGTGGTGGTGGAAGAACAGGGCCAGGTGCCGGGGGTGCACGTGGCTGAACGAGGGCGGCTGGGTGGAGATCACCAGGTCGGCGTCGCCGGTGTCGAGGCGGTCGAAGGCCTGGCGCACCATGAGGTAGCGGAAGTACTCGGGGTGGGCCTCGAACACCTCGGGCGGGATGGCCAGCCCACCCACCTCCAGGGGCAGGTCGACCACCTTCACCACCCGGCGCGACACCACGTAGCCGTCGTCGGTGAGGGCGTCGTCGAGGATGTCGACCACGCGCTCGAAGCCGCCGACGATGCCGTAGTAGTCGGGCTTGAGGATGGCGACGCGGGGTCGGCGCACCGGGGGCTGCCTGCCCTTACGCCGGGGTGGACGCGCCGGCGGGGACCGAGCCGGAGCCGGGCTTGCGTGCCACCACCGCGTAGTCGAGCGGCGAGGCGAAGGCCCGGTTGAGGGCGTCGACGAACGGTGCGGTGCGCCCGGGGTCTCCGGCCAGGTCGGTGGGGCGCAGCGGCTCGATGCCGGGGCCGTGCAGCTCGCGCACCTCGATGGGGTCGAAGCCGCGGGAGCGCACCAGGAACTCCAGGAACAACGGGTGCAGGGGCTTGAGGTGGGTGGGGTCGAGGTAGAAGTTGGCCGCGCCCACCTGGTGGTTGTTGGGGTTGGGGGTCTCCAGGATGAGCAGCCCGCCGGGTTCCAGGGCCAGCAGGGCGGCGTCGATGAGGGCCACGAGCGTGTCGAGCGACAGGTGCTCGGCCACGTGGAAGCTGGTGACGGCGCGCACCGACCCGGGTTCGATGCCGGTGAGGTGGTCGACGGCGTCGGCGAGGCGGACGTCGAGGCCCAGGGCCTGGCAGCGGTCGACCACCACCTGGTTGATGTCGCAGCCGTAGGCGGCGATGTCGTTGGCGGCCAGCAGCTCCAGCCATTCGCCCCGGCCGCAGCCCACGTCGACCACCGGGTTGGTGCCGGGCACGGAGGCCAGGTCGTCGAGGTAGCCGGCGAGCATGGCGGTGACGGCGTCTCGCGTGCCCCGGAAGGCGTCCTCGATGTCTTCGTAGAGGGCGTCGTCGTGCTCGGTGAGCGCGCGGCTGAGCAGCTCCAGCGGCGCCGGACCGTCGGGCAGGGCTTCGCGGGCGGCGCGGAGCAGGCTGTCCTGACGGGCCCGCATGGTGGCCAGCTCGGCCAGCACCTCGGCCCGGAAGGCGGCGAAGCGCTCCTGTTCCGCGGCGAGCTGCCCCCCCAGGTCCTCCCGCGCCGCCCGCTCGGCCTCGAAGCCGGTCACCAGTTCGTCGACCAGGCCCTCGAGGGTGGCGGCGGTGGCGCGCACCCGGGACACGTACTGGTCTGCGGTGGTGATGCGGGCGGCCAGCTCGCGGAGGTCGTCGGCCACCCGTTCGAGTGCGTCGAGCACCTGGTGGTTGACCGCCGACTGGTGGGAGGTGACCGGCCGGGAAGCCGCCACCACCGCCTGCTTGACGCCCCGGAGGCGGGCGCCCTCGGGCACCTCGGAGCCGGCGTGGGCGTGGGGCCGGGCCTCGGCCACGCGGTCGCGCACGTACTGGCCGAGGTCGCCGTCGGCCCGCACCGCCGCCCGTTCGATGTAGCTGCGAACCAGGTCCCGGTCTGTCATGGTCCGCCCAGCGTAGTGACCGCCCCGCCGCCGGCTGGTTGCCCGCCTACTCGGGTGCAGCGGCGTCGGGCAGGGTGTCGAAGTACGATGCGGCGGCGATCGAGGGGGTGGTGGGATGTCCCAGGCGAACCGACCCGCGCTGCACGCGGCGGCCGAGCTCGTCACCGCGGAGGTGGCGCCCGACGAGGTCGACCTGGCCGCCGGTCTGCTCGATGCGTACGTGGCCGGCGGCCGGGACCGGGCCGATCTCTTCCGGCGACCCCGCGGCAGCCCGGTGGCGGCCTTCGGTGGGGAGGTGGGTCTGATGATGCCATCGGTGTTCGCAGCGCTCGCGGCTGCGGCCGCCACGGTGCTCCCCGTGCTCGGACGTCTCCTCACGCCCTCGGCCAACGCCATCGACTGCACCAACAAGGTGCTCGAGCTCCGGCGTCAGCGACGCATGGACGTGGTCGAGACCGAGGGCCTGGTGCGGGCGGCCGCTCCCGGCGAGGCCGACGATCTCCTCCGGCTCATCGACGCCGTGGAGTCCACCCTCGCCGCCGAGGGGTTCGCCGAGGAGTTGCGGGGGCGGGTGGCGCTGGGTTGCGTGAAGGCCTTCCTCGCCCGGCCGGCGGAGATGACGGAGCTGGTGGGTGCGGTGGCCGCTGACCAGTAGTCCTGACGGCGTCAGCCGCTGGCTGCCTGCGCCGCCGTGGCTGGTGGTGTGGGTGGGGTGGACGGTCTGGGACCTGCCGCGCTTCGTGGACAGCTGGCGGGCCATGTGGGCGGTGACCACCGGGGCGGTGGACCCTGCGGTCGCCGGCCAGCCCTGGGCGTGGACCATCCAGTTGGTGCAAGGCACGCGGCTGGCCGTCGAGGTGGCACTGGTGGGTTCGTTGGCCGTGCTGCTGGTCCCGGCGTTGCGGGGCCGGTGGGTGGAGCACCGGTGGCGGCTCGGCCCGTCGTCCCCCGGGGCCGGCGCGGTGGCGGAGATCACCGCGTTCGTGCAGCAAGAGGGTGCCGCGGTGGTGCTGCGGTGGAACCTGCGCCGCGCCGACCAGCTGGCCTTCGCCTATCCCGGCGGGTTCCGGTCGCCCCGGTTGGCGGTGTTCGCCGGGCTGGTGAAGCTGTGGCGGTCTGACCGGGCCGCCGCTGAGGCCGTGCTGCGCCACGAGCTCGCCCACCTGGTGCGCGGTGATCACCTGGCGGGCGGGGCGGGGAGCCCGGTGCCGGTCCTGGTCCGGTGGTCGGCGCCGGTGGTGCTGGGTCTGGCGCTCCTGCCGCTGCTGGTTCCCGATCCGCTCGGGCTGATCCGGGGGTTCGTGTGGTTCGACCCCTTCGCCCTGGCGGCGCGCCTGGTGCTGCCGGTGGGCGCGATGTGGCTGAGCGAACTGGATGCCGATCGGGCCGTGGTGTGCGGTGGTGGGTCCTCGGGTCTGGCGCGGGCCGTGGCCGGGTCGCCGAGCCAGCCCGCACGACGTCGGCTCCCGGTGTCGCTGCTGCGCGTGGCCACCCACCCGCCGATGGGGTTGCGCCGGCACGCCCTCGCGTCGCCTCGTCGGGTCGGGCTGGCGGTGGGCCCGGCGTTCCCGGTGCTGCGGCTGGTGCAGTTCGTGCCGCTGGCGATGGGGGTGGTGCTGGCGGTGGCGAGCCAGGTCGACGCCTCGGTGGCCGACGGCTGGGCCCAGGCGGTGGACCTGGTCGGCGCTCGTCTCGGGTCCGTGGCTCGTCGTTCGCTGGTGGATCTGGCGTTCCTGGCGGCGTGGACCACCTGGTTCGTCGCTCGGCGGGGTGCGCCCGCAGCCGCACCCGCGGTCGGCGTCGGGCCCGACCCCACGACGCACTGAAGGGCCGACCCGGGGGCCGGCCCTTCAGGCAAGGGGGATCTGGGTGGCCCGCCGTGGCGGCGGACCGGTGGGGAGGGTCAGGCGGCCAGGCCGACGAGCTCGCGGGCCTGCTTGACCAGGTCGCGGGCCTGCTCGGGGAGCTTGTCCTCGAGCTGGGAGAGGGCGGTCTCGAGGCGGGTCTCCATGGCGGTGAGGCGCTCCTCGAGGAGCTTCACGCGGTCTTCGACCAGCTCGGACACCGACTCGAAGGACTTCTCGGCGCTGTCCTTGGCTTCGTCGATGCGGTCCTTGGCGTCGTCGAACTGGGTGGTGAGGGTCTTGGTGAGCTCCACCCGCTGGACCTGGAGCTTCTGGAAGGCGATGACGCCGGCGCCGACGCCCACGTAGAAGGCGTCGCGTGCGACGTTGGTGACGGTTTCGAGGCTCAGATCGGCCATCTCGGGGGTGCTCCTGTTGCTGCGGGGGGTTGCTGGTTCGCTCACTACGATATGCATGTTGTGTAACAGTTGCAAGCACTGTGACCCCTCGCACACCGCTGGTCGGGCCCCGGGGGGGTACCCGAAGCGGGCCGGGTCCAACGGTAGCCTCGGACCATCGTGCGCCTCAGACCAACCGAGTCCGGCACCCCAGTCGACCAGGCCGGCCCCGACGTCACCCCGCTGCCCGCCGTGGTCCCCCCGGTGGTCGTGGTGCTGGTCACCCACGATGCCGGGCCCTGGTTCGAGGAGACCCTGGAGAGCCTGGCCGCCCAGACCTACGCCGACCTGGGCGTGCTGGTGGTCGACACCGCCGGCGAGGCCGATCCCACCGACCGGGTGCACGCCGTGCTGCCCGAGGCCCACGTCCACCGACTGGACCACGACCCCGGGTACGGCGGGGCCGCCAACCACGTGACCGACCTGGTGGAGGGCGCCGCCTTCTACCTGTTCGTGCACGACGACGTCGCCCTGGAACCCGACACCGTGCGCAGCCTGGTGGAGGAGGCGTTCCGCTCCAACGCCGGCGTCATCGGTCCCAAGCTGGTCGACTGGCACGACCCCACCCGCCTGCTCCAGGTGGGCATGGGCGCCGACAAGACCGGTGTGTTCGCCCCCTACGTGGAGGTGGGCGAGCTCGACCAGGAGCAGCACGACGCGGTGCGCGACGTGTTCGTGGTGCCCGGCGCCTGCACCCTGGTGCGCGCCGACCTGTTCGCCGCCCTCGGCGGGTACGACGCCGGCATCGACTACCTCGGCGACGACCTCGACCTCTGTTGGCGCGCCCACGCGCTGGGGGCCCGGGTGCTGGTGGCTCCCGCGGCGCGGGTCCGCCACCTCGAAGCCCTGGGGGAGCGCATCCCCGTCGACGACCGCCGCCGCCGCTTCGCCCGGCACCGCCTCCGCACCGCGCTGGTGGCCTACGGCCCGTGGCACCGCATCCGGGTGCTGCCCCAGGCCTTGCTGTTCGCGCTGGTCGAAGCCCTCTACGGCGTCTTGTCGGGCCACCCCGACCAGGCGCGCGACGTGCTGTCGGCGTGGCCGTGGAACCTGCGCCGGATGCGGTCGATCCGGGCCCGGCGCAAGGCCCTCAAGGCCGTGCGCGGCGTGAGCGACGCCGGTGTGCGCGAGTTCCAGGTGAGCGGCAACGCCCGGCTCAACGCACTGCTGCGAGGCCAGCTCGGCCGACGGGACGACCGCGTCACCACGTTCACCCGGTCGTCCCGGGATCTCTTCGGTGCCTTCCAGGCCGGGTCGCGCCAGTTCACGGGGGCGTTCGCCATCGCCCTCGGGGTGCTCCTGGTCGTCAGCTCCCGGGAGCTGCTGTTCCAGGACATCCCCGCCATCGGTGAACTGGCCCGATTCCCCGACTCGCCCGGCTCGCTGCTCGACGCCTGGTGGAGCGGGTGGAGCCGCGAGGGTCTGGGCGGGGCCGCCGGCCAGCCCACCGCCTACGCCCTGCTGGGGCTGCTCGGCTACGCCGTCCTCGGGGCCATGGACCTGCTGCGCACCCTGCTCATCGTGGGCATGGTGCCCCTCGGAGCGGCCGGGGCCTGGCGCCTGGCCCGGCCCATCGGGTCCGCCCGGGCCAGCGTGGCCGCCTTCGCCGTCTACCTGGCCATCCCGGTCCCCTACAACGCCTTGGCCCGTGGGTCGTGGAGCGGCCTTCTCGCCTACGCCGCGGCGCCGTGGGTGCTGCTGGTGCTGGGCCGGGCGTCGGGTGTGGCGCCCTTCGGCCCGGTGCGACTGGACACCGACGACCCCGACGACAGCGGCACGCCCGGCGCCACCGCGCCCGCCCCGCGCCGCCGGCTGGGTGGGTTGGTGTTGGGCCTGGGTCTGCTGCTCGCGCTGGTGGCCGCCGTGGTGCCCTCGTTCGTGGTGATGGCCGCGGTGATGGGCGGGGCCGTGGCCCTCGGCTCGGTGTTCTGCTTCCGGCTGGCCGGCGTGGTGCGCATCCTGGCCGTCACCGTCGGTGCGGTGGTGGTGGCCGTGGCCATGCACCTGCCGTGGAGCCTGGAGCTGATCACAGCGCCGTCGTGGTGGGAGGCGGTGGCCGGGGTGGGCTCCACCAACGGTGGGCCGCTCACGCTCGGCCGGGTCAACCGCTTCGAGAGCGGGCCGTGGGGCGCACCGCCGCTCGGCTGGGCGTTCCTCCTCGCCGGCGCGCTGCCCGTGGTCATCGGTCGGTCGTGGCGGCTCGAGTGGGCGGTGCGGGCCTGGTTCGTGGCGCTGGCCGGTTGGGGCCTGCTGTGGGCCGGTCAGGCCGGCCACCTGCCGTTCGGACTGCCGCCGGCCGAGGTGGTGCTGGCTCCGGCGGCCGCGGCGCTGGCGCTCACCGCCGCCCTGGGCATCGCCAGCTTCGACACCGACCTGCGGGCCTACAAGTTCGGGTGGCGCCAGCTGCTGTCGGTGGTGGCGGCCCTGGGCGTGGTGCTCGGTGCCGTGCCGCTCGCCGCCGGGCTGATCGACGGGCGTTGGCGCATGCCGGCACGCGGGTTCGCCGCCTCGCTGGACCCGCTGGTGTCCACCGAGGGTCGACCCGCCGCCCGCGTGCTGTGGATCGGCGACCCCGAGCTGTTGCCGGCATCGGGCTGGCGCTATGACGACGACGTGGCCTACGCCGCCACCGACCGCGGCGTGCCCACGGTGCTCGACCGGCTGCCGGGCGCCCCGCCGGGCGCCACCCCGCTGCTGGCCGATTCGCTCCGGCTCGCCGAGGACGGCCGCACCGATCGCCTCGGCCACCTGCTCGCCCCCATGGGCGTGCGCTACGTGGTGGTGATCAGCCGCCTCGCCCCGTCGAGCACCACCATCACCGGTCAGCGCACCCCGCCGCGGTCGCTCACCGCCATGCTCGCCCAGCAGCTCGACCTGGAGGAGATCCCGGTGGCCGACGGCCTGCTCGTGTACCGCAACACCGCGGCCCCGAGTGCCCGGTCGGTGCTACCGGCCCGCGAGGGCGACCGCACCGAGTTCACCGATGCGGTGGCCGATGAGCTCGCGGGAGCGGAGCCGGCGCTCACCGAGGACAGCGGGGCGGTCGGGGCCGTGGGCGAGGTGCCGGCGGCGGGCGACGTGCTCGTGTCCCAGACGGCCGACGACGACTGGCAGCTCCGCATCGACGGCGTGCCGGTGGCGCGCCGCACCGACTACGGCTGGACGAACCTGTTCACCACCAGCCGGGCCGGTTCGGCCACGCTCACCTATCAGACGCCCGTGCTCCACCGGTTGGCGTCGATGGGTCAGGTCGCGCTCTGGGTGGCGGTGCTGGTGGTCCGCCGCCGGCTGCGGCGCCGGGAGCGGTTCGCCCTGGGAGGGGAGGCGTGATGGCCGCCCGACGTCGCCCGGGGCGCCACGCCCGCGTCACCCGCCGGTTCACCCCGCGTCGGTGGTTGCCCTTCGTGTTGCTGGTGGGCGTGGTCGGCGCCGCGGTGTACGTGAGCGAGCGCGTCAGCCCCACCGACACCCGCGAGGTCACGGTGTCCGCGCCCGAGACCCTGCTGCCGGTGGCGGCCGTCCCGGATCCGATCTCGGCCACCTGGTTCTGCGGCGGCGGCACCGCGGTGGGCGCCGGTGAGCGGGCCGACCTGTCGTTCGTGATCGCCAACGCGGCCGACGAGGGCGCCTCCGCCACGGTCACCGTGTTCGGGGGCGAGGCGGCACCCCGCTCCACCACCGTCGACGTGCCGGTGAACGGCCGGGTGCGGGTGCGGGCCCGAGACGTCCGGCCCGGCGAGTGGGCGGCGGCCACGGTGGAGGTGTTCGGGGGCCGGGCCACGGTGGAGCGCCAGGTCGACGGACCCGACGGGTTCGAGGCCAGCCCCTGTGCCTCGGCGGCATCGAGCACCTGGTACCTGCCGTCGGGTTCCACCCTGCGGGGCGCGGTGCTGCAGCTCTTCTTGTTCAATCCGTTCCCCGACCCCACCTCGGTCGACGTCGAGTTCGCCACCGACGAAGGGCCCATCGCCCCCCAGGCCCTCACCGGTCTGGCCATCCCGGCCCGGTCGCTGCGGGTGGTCACCGTCGAGAACCCGTCGCGCCGGGCCGAGGTGGCGGCCACCATCACCACCCGCACCGGGCGGATCGTGGTCGACCGGCTCCAGACCTTCGACGGCAGCGGCGACCCCGTGACCGGTGAGGGTCCCGATGCCATCGAGACCGAAGCGCCCCGGGGCATCGTCTCCTCGCCGGGCCTGGCCACGGCCGCGCCGGCCTGGTTCTTCCCCGACGTGCGCATCGTGCAGGGTGGCCGCACCCAGCTGGCACTGCTCAACCCGAGCACCGAGCGGGCCGAGCTGGAGGTCACCGCCGGCTTCGACGACCCCGCCCGCTACACGCCGCTGGCCCCCATCGAGGTCACGGTGGGGGCCGGCGAGCAGACGGTGCTCGACCTCACCGACCGCCTCGAGTTCACACCCGGCATGGAGCTCACGCTCCGGGTGCGCTCGGTGGACGACGTCGACGTGGTGGCCGAGCTGGTGTGGTTCACCGGTGAGCGCGACACCCAGCCCGAACCCTCCGAAGGCGACCCGGACGCGGTGGGCGAGACGGATCCCGACGCCGAGGCCGACCCGGACGCCACCACGACCACCACGGCCCCGGCCACCACGGCGACCACCGAGGCCACGGCGACCACCGGGACCACGGAGGCCGCCGCCGACGATCGCGTGCCGGAGGCCGACCCCGACGAGGAGGACCCCGACCAGGACCAGGAGGAGGAGCTGAGCTTCACGGTGTACGCCCCCGGCTTCGCGGTCACCGCCGGTGCGCCGGTGGCGGCCCGGTCCTGGTTCGTGGCCGGGCGCGGGGCCAACGACGCCGTCACCGCCCAGGTGGTGGTGGCCAACCCGTCGGGCTCGCCGGTGCGGGTGACGGTCGACGAGTTGGTGGGGGGCTCCCGCAAGCCGCTGGCCGGGGCCACGGTGGAGGTGCCGGCGGGTGGCCGGGCCACCCTCCACCTCGACGAGGCCGAGCCGGGCTCCGCGCTGGTCGTCGACGCCGACGGCCCGATCGTGGTGGGCCGCACCCAGTGGGCCACCACCGGCCGGGGGATCTCCACCGACCTGGCCTCCCCGTTCCCCGACCAGGTGGTGCCCCTCCCCGCTGGTTGAGCAGACTGGGGCGGTGCTCCAGGTCCTGATCGTGGCGGTGTTGGTGGCGGTGGCGGTCGCCGTCTCGCTGGTGTTGCGCCGGCGCGACACCGATGCCCCCGAACAGGGTGCGAGCTGGGTGGTGCCCACCCAGCTCGACCGGGCCGACTTCGAACGTCCCGAGGCGCCGTGGCTGGTGGTGGTGTTCTCGTCCACCACCTGCCTGGCCTGCCAGGGCGCGGTGGACAAGGCCCTGGTGCTCGAGGCACCCGCGGTGGCGGTGCAGTCGGTCGACTCGGTGGCCGACCGGGCGTTGCACCAGCGCTACCAGGTGGATGCCGTGCCCATGGTGCTGGTGGCCGACGCCCTGGGGCAGGTCCACCGGTCGTTCGTGGGCGAGCCCACCGCCACCGACCTGTGGGCGGCCCTGGCCGAGCTGCGCGAGCCGGGCTCGGTGCCGCCGGGCTGTGGCGACTCCTGTGCCGCCGACGGTGCCTGCGGCTCCGACCACCCCCACTGACGAACCGCCCTCCTCACGCGCCTGTTCACGCGCCTGTCGTCAGGCGTGGACCGTGCCGCTGACGGGGAGGGACTGGAGGCCGCGGATGAACATGCGGTTGCTCCAGACGGGCTCGCCGTCGAGGGCCAGGTGGGGGATGCGGGTGAGCACGGTGTCGAGCATGCGCTCGGCCTGGAGGCGGGCCAGGTGGGCACCGAGGCAGGCGTGGGCGCCGCTGCCGAACTGGAGGTGGTCGGCGGCGTCGGGGCGGTCGACCACCACCGCATCGGCGGTGTCACCCCAGCGGCGCGGGTCCCGGTTGGCGGCGGCCAGGCCCACGTAGAGCACGGCGCCCGCGGGGATCTCGGTGTCCTGGAGCACCATGGGCTGCGTGGTGATGCGTCGCACGAACTGGTTGGGACCGTCGTAGCGGAGCAGTTCGGACACCGCTCCCCGGAGGAGGGTGGGTTCGTCGCGCAGGCGTCGGAGCTGGTCGGGGTGGCGGAGCAGGGCGAGCACGCCGTTGCCCACCAGGCCGGCGGTGGGTTCGTGGCCGGCCATGTACAGGGTGATGAGCTGGGCCATCAGCTCGTCGTGGGCCAGGCGCTGGCCGTCGATCTCGGCGGTGACCAGGTGGGTGAGCAGGTCGCCGCGGGGGTGCTGGCGGCGGAGGGCGACCTGGGCGTCGAGGTGGTCGTACATGGCGTCGAGGGCGGCGAAGAACTCGGCGCGCTCCTCGGCGGGGAGGGGGTCGCGACTGCGGGCCACCCAGCTGGTCCAGGTGCGGAACTGGGGGGCGTCCTCCTCGGGGACGCCGAGCCAGCTCGAGAAGATCTCCACCGGCAGTGGGTAGGCGAAGTCGGCCACCAGGTCGATCCGGCCCACGTGGGAGTCCCGCTGCTGGGCGGCGAGGCGGTCGGCGGCGGCGGCGACCCGTTCGTCGATGAGGGTGCGGAGGCGGTCCACCTCGCGCACCCGGAACGGTTCGGCCATGAGGCGGCGGACCCGACCGTGGTCGGGGTCGTCGAGGTGGACGATGGTGCGGGCGGCCCGCACGTGGTCGGCCAGGGCCTGCAGCTCGAGCTCGGTGATGGGGGTGGGGGTGGCCCGGGCCACGTCGCTGGACATGGTGGGCTCGCGCAGCACCGTGGCCACGTCGTCGTAGCGGGTGATCACCCAACCCCACAACAGCTCGGACCAGTGGACCGGGTCCTCGTCGCGTAGCCGGGCGTACTGCTCGTAGGGCGAGGTGGTGAACGCCGGGTCGAACGGGTCGAAGCGGATCGGTCCAGTGGTGGTGCTCACAGTGGCGGGAGGGTACCGGGCCGCACGGAGCGCCGCCTGGGCGAGCCCCGGCGCAGGGGAGGGTGGGCCGGTTGACCGAACAGGTGTTCGGGCGCGAGGGTGGCGGGGTGGGCTTCAACAACCCGTCGATGCCGTGGTCGGAGCTGGAACGTCGCCTCTCCGGCGCGGCCGCACCGACGGCAGGGTCCGATGGGCCGGGCGACCGGCCCGAGTGGGCGAACGGGGGCGACGGTCCGGCCTGGTCCCGCCGGCGCGAGGCCTACGAGCCGCCGGCCCGGTTGGCGGCACCGGCCTCCGCCGTGCCCTACGCCGAGCTCCACTGCCACACCAACTTCAGCTTCCTGCAGGGGGCGTCGCACCCCGAGGAGTTGGTGGAGGAGGCGGTGCGGTTGGGGTTGGAGGCGCTGGCGGTCACCGACCGCAACGGCTTCTACGGGGTGGTGCGCTTCGCCGAGGCCGCCCGGGCGGTGGGCCTGCCCACGGTGTTCGGGGCCGAGGTGTCGCTGCTTCGTGAGGGGGTAGGGGGAGCCGATGGTCCCGGGGGAGCGCCCGAGGGGGCGCCGCTGGTGGTGCTGGCCCGGGGGCCCGAGGGCTACGCCCGGCTGGCCCGGGCGTTGAGCACGGCGCAGCTGGCGGGGGAGAAGGGGGCGCCGCGCCTCACCCTGGACGAGCTGGCGGCGCTGGCCCCGGCATCGGCTGGATCGGCAGGGGGGTCGTCGGCCGGGTCGTCGGGCGGTTGGGCCGTGCTCACCGGTGGGGGGCAGGGGCCGGTGGCCGCCGCCCTGCACGCCCGGGGTCCGGCGGCCGCGGCCCGGGAGCTGGACCGTCTGGTGGAGGCGTTCGGGGTGGGGGCGGTGCACGTGGAGCTGTGGGACCACGGCGACCCGCTCGACTCGCCCCGCAACGACGCCCTGGCCGACCTGGCGGTGCGGCGGGGCGTGGGGCTGGTGGCCACCAACCACGTGCACTACGCCACCCCGGCCCGGCGGCGGCTGGCCATGGCCCTGGCCGCGGTGGGGGCGCGGCGCAGCCTGGAGGAGGCCGACGGGTGGCTGCCGGGCGGGTCGGGGGCCCACCTGCGGTCGGGGGCCGAGCAGGCCCGCCGGTTCGCCCGCTACCCGGGGGTGGTGGCCGCGGCCGCGGAGCTGGGCCGGTCGTGCGCGTTCGACCTGCGTCTGGTGGCCCCGAACCTGCCGCCGTACCCGTGTCCCGACGGGTTGACCGAGATGGCGTTCCTGCGCCGTCTGGTGGAGGAGGGGGCGTCTCGGCCCGACCGCTACGGTCCCCGCCCCGGCGGGAACCACAAGGGCGGGAACCACAAGGCGTGGGCCCAGATCGACCACGAGCTGGCGATGATCGACCAGCTGGGGTTCCCCGGCTACTTCCTGATCGTGTGGGACATCGTCCGGTTCTGCGTGACCCACGACATCTACTGCCAGGGTCGGGGGTCGGCCGCCAACAGTGCGGCGTGCTGGGCGTTGGGCATCACCAAGGTCGACGCCGTGGGCCTGGGCCTGCTGTTCGAGCGGTTCCTGTCGCCCGAGCGGGACGGGCCGCCAGACATCGACCTCGACATCGAGAGCGGCCGCCGGGAGGAGGTGATCCAGTACGTCTACGGGCGCTACGGCCGTCACAACGCGGCCCAGGTGGCCAACGTGATCACCTACCGGTCCCGCTCCGCGGTGCGCGACATGGCCAAGGCCCTGGGGGCCGACCCGGGCCAGCAGGACGCCTGGTCCAAGCAGCTCGACCCGTGGAAGCGGCTCGAGGCCCAGACCGGCGAGGGGGCCGACAACGAGATCCCCGCCGAGGTGCTGGAGCTGGCCCGGGAGGTGGAGCACTTCCCCCGGCACCTGGGCATCCACTCCGGGGGGATGGTGGTGTGCGACCGGCCGGTGATCGAGGTGTGCCCGGTGGAGTGGGCCCGCATGGCCGATCGCAGCGTGCTCCAGTGGGACAAGGACGACTGCGCGGCCGTGGGGCTGGTGAAGTTCGACCTGTTGGGACTGGGCATGTTGAGCGCCCTGCACCACATGGTCGACCTGGTGGCGGGGTGGAGCGGCGAGCACATCGACCTGGCCACCCTGCCCCAGGACCCCGCGGTCTACGAGATGTTGTGCCGGGCCGATTCGGTGGGGGTGTTCCAGGTGGAGTCCCGGGCCCAGATGGCCACCCTGCCCCGGCTGCGGCCCCGCACGTTCTACGACCTGGTGGTGGAGGTGGCGTTGATCCGACCGGGTCCGATCCAGGGCGGGTCGGTGCACCCCTACATCCGGCGCCGCAACGGCAAGGAGCCGGTCACCTACCTGCACCCCCTGCTGGAGCGGTCGCTGGCCAAGACCCTGGGGGTGCCGCTGTTCCAGGAGCAGCTCATGCAGATGGCCATCGACGTGGCCGGGTTCAGCCCGGCCGAGGCCGACCAGCTCCGCCAGGCCATGGGGTCCAAGCGGTCCACCGAGCGCATGGAGCGGCTGCGTCGCCGGCTGTACGAGGGCATGGCCGAGCGGGGCATCACTGGGGCGGTGGCCGATGAGATCTACGTGAAGCTGGCGGCGTTCGCCAACTACGGCTTCCCCGAGAGCCACTCGGTGAGCTTCGCCTACCTGGTGTACGCGTCGGCCTGGTTCAAGTACCACCACCCCGCCGCGTTCTGCGCCGGGTTGCTCAACGCCCAACCCATGGGCTTCTACTCGCCGCACTCGCTGGTCACCGACGCCACCCGGCACGGGGTGGCGGTGACCACCCCGTGCGTGAACGCCTCGGCGGCGGGGGCCATCCTCGAGGAGGCGGGATCCGGTGCGCCCTCGCTGAGCCGGGACCCGGCCGACAGCCGGACGTGGGGGTACGGGGGGCCGGCGGTGCGGCTGGGCATCGGATCGGTGCGGGGGGTCGGCGACGACCTGGCCGAACAGCTCGCCGCCGGTCGGCCCTACACCTCCATGGAGGACGTGGCCCGCCGCAACCCGGGGCTCACCCTGCCCCTGCTGGAGGCACTGGCCACCGCGGGAGCGTTCTCGTGCTTCAGCTCACCCGGCTCACCCGCCCCCTCAGACGAACTGGCGTACCTGAGGTCCACCCCCCGTGACCCAGGGACGCCAGATCGGGGGGTGCGGTCGGTGCCGCCGGGGCGGCGGGGCGACATCTGGGCGGCGGGGGCGGTGGCCCAGGGTGGGGCCGACCACCTGGAGGGGATCGTCACCGGGGCCCGGGCGCCCGCCCTACCGGGGATGGACGAGCGCGAGACGGCCCAGGCGAACCTGTGGTCCACCGGCATCGCGCCCGACGGCCACCCCACCCGGTTCGTGCGGGCCGAGCTGGCGCGCCTGGGGGTGGTGCCCGCGGTCGAGTTGGGCGGCCGGCCCCACGCCAGCCGGGTGCTGGTGGG
>DAIMFV010000011.1:0-9939 GCA_036724365.1 Acidimicrobiales bacterium
CTGGCTCGGCGCCGAGCGCACCCTCCCCCCCCTGGAGGCCGACAACGAGCCCGCCCTCGCCCTCTACGACCGCCTCGGGTTCACCGTCCACGCCCGTCGGCGGGTGTACACCGCCCCCGAGACCGGCGGCGCAACACCGGGACCGTCCCCCCTGTACCGGATGCGCAGACCGAGACCGACACCGTGGGCGACGTGGGGCGGTCCCGCCACGACTGGACCCGCCCGCAGCTCGCCGACCTGCTCCACGGCCAACCGGGCTACCGGGTGGACCAGGTGTGGCAGGGGCTCTACGACCAGGGCACCGAACCCGAGGAGTGGACCACCCTGCCCAAGTCGCTGCGGGCCACGGTGGGCGGACTGCTGCCGCCGGCGCTGCGGCTGGCCACCGAGTCGGTGAGCGATGCCGGCGACACGGTGAAGTGGCTGTGGACCCTGGCTGACGGCCGCCAGGTGGAGACCGTGCTGATGCGGTACCCCGACCGGGCCACCGTGTGCGTGTCGTCCCAGGCCGGCTGTGCCATGGCCTGCAGCTTCTGCGCCACCGGCCAGGCCGGCTTCGATCGCCACCTCACCACGGGCGAGATCGTGGAACAGGTGGTCCGGGCCCGGGCCCGGGCCGCGGCCGACGGCCAGCGCCTCTCCAACGTGGTGTTCATGGGCATGGGCGAGCCGTTCGCCAACTACGACCGCACCTGGGCGGCGGTGGAGCGCATCCACGACGACCTGGGTCTGGGGGCCCGCCACCTCACCCTCTCCACGGTGGGCGTGGTGCCGGGCATCCGCCGGCTCGCCGCCGCGCCCCTGCCCGTGAACCTGGCCGTGTCGCTCCACGTGGCCAACGACCGCGAGCGCAACGAGCTGGTACCCATCAACCGGCGGTACCCCCTGGCCGAACTGGCCCGGGCGTGCCAGGAGTACGTGGACGCCACCCACCGGCGACTCTCGTTCGAGTGGGCCCTCATCCACGACGTGAACGACACCGATCGCCACGCCCGGGAGCTGGCCGACTACGCCCGACCGCTGCGGGCCCACGTGAACCTGATCCCCCTCAACCCCACGCCGGGCTACGCGGTTCGGGGCACCCCACCCGACCGGGTCCGGCACTTCGCCGAGCGGTTGCGCGATCTGGGCGTGAACGCCACCATCCGCCGCACCCGCGGCACCGACATCGACGCCGCCTGCGGCCAGCTCCGCGCCACCCACGGCACGCCGGTCGACACGCCGGTCGAACGGCCCACGACCACCCCGGTCGACCTCACCCGACGATGAGGCCGCCCGGGTGACCGACCTCGCCGCGGTCGTGCTGGCCGCCGGCGCCGGCACCCGCCTGGCACCGCTCACCCGGCTCCGGCCCAAGGCCCTGTGTCCGGTGGCCACTCGACCGCTGGTGGACCACGCCCTGGCCCGGGTGGCCACCGTCGTCACCGATCCGGGGGCGGTGGCCGTGAACCTGCACCATGGCGGCGCGGCCCTCGACGCCCACCTCCCGGCCGGGGTCCACCGCTCCTGGGAACGAACCGAGGCGCTGGGCACCGCTGGGGCCCTGGGCGCCCTGCGCCCTTGGCTCCAGGGCCGGTCGGTGCTCGTCACCAACGCCGACGCCTGGTTGGCCCCGTCGTTGGCCGACACCGGAAGGACCGACACCGGGCCGAGTGTCGACAGGCTGAACGACACCGGGGTGACGAACTCGGGGCCCGGCGGCGGGTCGGCCCGCGATCCCGACCTCGGTCGGTTCGTGTCGGACTGGGACGGCGACCGGGTGCGGCTCCTGTGCGTGGAGACGGACGGACCCGCCGACTTCGGCACGCTCCGCTACTGCGGGGTCGCCCTCCTGCCGGCCGCGTCGGTGTCTCGCCTCGGAGCCGAGCCCTCCGGGCTCTACGAGGTGCTGTGGCGCGACGAGGCGGCCGCCGGCCGGCTGGACCTGGTGGTGCACCCGGGCGAGTTCGTGGACTGCGGGACCCCGGCCCGGTACCTCCACGCCAACCTGTTGGCCAGCCGCGGGGCATCGGTGGTCGACCCGACGGCCACGGTGGGACGGGGCGCCGTCCTGGATCGCTGCGTGGTGTGGGACCACAGCGAGGTGGCCCCGGGCGAACACCTGGTGGACGCCGTTCGAGCCGGGCCGCTCACGGTGCTGGTCCGCTGAGTCCCGAGGAGCCGAGCCGAACTGACGGGTCGTCAGGTCTGCGTGGCATGCTGGGCCCATGACCACGGTTATCAACGGCATCGCCGGACTCAAGGAACTCGTCGGCACCCACCTCGGCTACTCCGACTACCTGGAGATCACCCAGGAGCGCGTGAACACCTTCGCCGACGCCACCGGCGACCACCAGTGGATCCACGTCGACCCCGAGCGGGCCAAGGCCGAGAGCCCCTTCGGCGGCCCGATCGCCCACGGCTACCTCACCTTGTCGCTCGGCCCCGTGCTCGCCCCCCAGATCATGCGGGTCGAGGGCGTGAAGATGGGCGTGAACTACGGCTGTGCCAAGGTCCGCTTCCCCTCGCCCGTGCCCGTGGGAGCCAAGCTCCGCCTGGGTGCCGAGCTCACCAACGTGGAGGACATCCCCGGGGGTGCGCAGGTGTACATGACCTTCACCTTCGAGGTGGAGGGCGCGCCCAAGCCCTCGTGCGTGAGCGAGATCATCTTCCGCTACTACGAGTGACCCGCCGGTAGGGATCACCCGCCGGTCGGGAGCACCCGCCGGCGGAGCACCCGCCGGCGCAGCCGCCGACCGGGCGGGTCAGGCGACCTGGACGTCGAACAGCTGACCCACCAACCAGGCGATGCCCATGGCCGCGGCCCCGCCCACGAACACCCGTAGGGCGGGACGCACCATCGGCGCGCCGCCGAGTCGGGCCCCCGCCGCGCCCAGCACGGCCAGGCCGATCAGCCCCGAGCCCACCACCGCTCCCACGCGGAACGAGGCCCCCACGGTGAGCACGACCAGCAGCGGGATCAGCGCGCCCACCGAGAAGCTCAGCGCCGAGACCACCGATGCCTCCACCGGTCGGGCCAGATCGTCTGGGTCGAGCCCCAACTCGTCGCGGGCGTGGGCGCCCAGGGCGTCGTGCTCCGTGAGCACCTCGGCCACCTCCCGGGCGAGCTCCCGGGGCAGCCCCCGCTGCTCGTAGATCGTGGTCAGCTCGGCCAACTCGGCTCGGGGGATCGTGCGCAGCTCCTCAGCCTCCTTGGCGAGGTCGGCCGCCTCCGCGTCGCGCTGGGACGACACCGAGCTGTACTCGCCGATGGCCATGGACCCGGCGCCCGACACCAGCGCCGCCACCCCGGTGGCGAGCAACACCGAGCGGCCCGCCGAGGCCGACGCCACGCCCACCAACAGGCTGGAGGTGGACAACAGGCCGTCGTTGGCGCCCAGGACCGCGGCCCGGAGCCAGGCCGCCCGGTGTCCGGCGTGCCCTTCCGAGTGGTGGTGGCGCACACCGAGGCGGAACGCACGAGGGGGCAGGCGGTCCGTGCGACGGGTGGCCGGGGCCTCTCCGGTGGAGGTGACCAGGTCGGCGGCGTCGCTCATGGGATCCATGCTGGTGGCCGACCACGGGGTTCACACCTTCCGACACCGACCATGAGGATGCCCCGGCCTCCGGTCGTGAAGCACGCTGAACCAGGGGGGCCGGGCCGGGCGGGCACCGGTTTCCGAGCCGCGCGGCACCACCACTACCGTCGCACCCGGTGGACAGCTGGAACCTGGGGGACCTGTTCGAGGCGGTGGCGGACGCCGTGCCCGACCGCGAAGCCGTGGTCACCCCGCAGCGGCGTCTCACCTACGCGCCGCTCGAGGACCGCACCAACCGGCTGGCCCACGTGCTGGAGCGGGCCGGGGTGGGCCCCGGCGACCACGTGGCCCTGGTGCTCCGCAACGGCAACGAGTACCTGGAGGCCATGTTCGCGGCGTTCAAGCTGCGGGCGGTGCCGGTGAACGTCAACACCCGGTACACGGCCGACGAGCTCGAGTACCTGCTGGGCGACGCCCCGCCGGTGGCCGTGGTGGTGGAGCCCGACCGTCGGGCCCGGGTCGATGCCGCCCTCGTCCACCTCGGCCTCACGCCGGCGGTCATCGAGCGTGGCCGTGACTACGAGGACCGCCTCGCCGCGTCGTCCGGTGAGCGCCCCCGGGTGGAACGGAGCGGCGACGACCGCTACGTGCTCTACACCGGCGGCACCACCGGCCTGCCCAAGGGCGTGGTGTGGCGCCACGAGGACCTGCTCTTCGGGGCCCTCGGTGGCGGCAACCCCGGCGGTGACCCGGTCACCAGCCCCGACGAGGTGGTGGACATCGCCCGGGCCGGCCACACCCGCTGCCTGCCGGCGTCGCCGTTCACCCACGGCACCGCCCACTGGACGGCGCTGTCCACCCTGCTGCGCGGGGGCACGGTGCTCGTCGACACCGGCGAGCACTTCGACGCGGCCCGGCTGTGGACCCTCGCCGAGGCGGAACGGGCCGGGATCCTGGTCATCGTGGGTGACGCCTTCGCCCGCCCGCTCGCCGACGCCCTCGCTGCGCACCCCGACCGCTGGGACCTCACCGAACTGGTGGTGGTGCTCAGCGGCGGAGCGGTGCTCTCGCCCACGGTGCGCACCGAGTTGCTCGACCACCTCCCGTGGACCGTGGTGGTCGACGGGTACGGCACGTCCGAGACCGGCGGCCAGGGGCAGATGCCGGTCTTCTCGGGGCAGGCCACCGGGCCCGCCACCCGCTTCCACGTCGACGAGGACACCGCCGTGCTCGACGATGCCGGCCGACCGGCGCCCCCCGGCAGCGGGCTCGTGGGCCGCCTCGCCCGTAAGGGCCGCATCCCCCTCGGCTACCTCGGCGACCAGCAGGCCACCGCCGACACCTTCGTGGAGCTGCACGGCCAGCGCTGGGCGGTGCCCGGCGACCTGGCCCGGGTGGAGGCCGACGGCTCGATCACCCTGCTCGGGCGGGGGTCCCAGTCGATCAACTCGGGCGGCGAGAAGGTCTTTCCCGAGGAGGTCGAGAAGGTGCTCAAGGGCCACCCCGGCGTGTTCGACGCCGTGGTGGTGGGCATCCCCCACGACCGGTTCGGCGAGCAGGTGGCCGCCGTGGTGCAGCCCCGGGCCGGGGTGCCGATCGACCTCGACGACCTGGAACGCCACACCCGCGCCCACCTGGCCGACTTCAAGGTGCCCCGGCGGGTGGCGCTGGTCGACGAACTGATCCGCCGACCCACCGGCAAGCCCGACCTGGTCTGGGCTCGGGCCCGCTTCGACCGGGACGGGCCGCCGCCGGCCTCCGGTGGCCCCGCTAGCCTCTGACAGCCCGTCAGAGCCGAGCCCAGGGGACATCGTGGAGCAGTACAACATCGCCGAGGTGAACGAGGCCGTGGCGGCGGCCAACCCGGACCGTGCGGCGATCATCACCGCCGATCGCACCATCACCTACGCCGAGCTCACGGCCCGCACCCGGCGGTTCGCCAACGCCCTGCACCAGCGCGGCTTCGGCGCCCACACCGAGCGGGCCCAGCTGCCGGGCCACGAGTCGGGTCAGGACCACCTGGCCATCTACCTGCACAACGGCCCCGAGTACATCGAGTCGATGCTCGGGGCGTTCAAGGCCCGGGTGGCCCCCTTCAACGTGAACTACCGCTACGTGGCCGAGGAGCTGCGGTACCTCCTCGACAACGCCAAGGCCCGGATCGTGGTGTACCACGACGCCTTCGCCCCCACCCTGGCCGAGGTGCTGGCCGACCTGCCCGACATCGCCCTGCTGGTGCAGGTGCCCGACGACAGCGGCAACGACCTGCTGCCCGGCGCCATCCGCTACGACGACCTGCTGGCCGAGGGGTCCGAAGACCCGGTGCCGGTGCAGCTCTCCCCCGACGACCTGTACATCCTCTACACGGGCGGCACCACCGGCATGCCCAAGGGGGTGCTGTGGCGCCAGCACGACATCTTCATCTCGGCCATGGGCGGCCGGCCGTTCGGCCAGACCGAGGCCTTCCCCGACCTGGCATCGATCGTGGAGGCCTCCAAGAACGGCGGGGCCCGCATGATGTCGGTGGCTCCACTCATGCACGGCGCGGCCCAGTGGGCCACCTTCACCGCCTTCACCGGCGGCAACACCATCGTGTTCCCCACCGAGGTCACCCGACTCGACCCCCACGACGTGTTGAGCACGGTGGAGCGCGAGAAGGTGCTCACCCTCCAGATCGTGGGCGACGCCATGGGCCGACCCCTCATCGAGGCGCTCGAGCAGGCCAGCTACGACCTCTCGGGCCTGCTCGCCCTGGTGAGCGGCGGGGCCGCCCTGAACACCGCACTGAAGGACCGCTTCCTGGAGGTGGTCCCCCACGCCGTGGTGCTCGACGCCGTGGGCTCGAGCGAGACCGGAGCCCAGATGGGCCACACCTCCATGCGGGGGGCCACCGCCACCGGCACCTTCACCCCCGGCCCCGAGACCTCGGTGGTGAACGCCGACCTCACCGGCGAGCTCGCCCCCGGCAGCGACGAGACCGGCTGGCTGGCCCAGCGCGGCCACGTGCCCTTGGGCTACCTGGGCGACGAGGCCAAGACCAACGCCACCTTCCCGGTGATCAACGGCACCCGCTACGCCGTGCCCGGCGACCGCGCCAACTGGCGGGCCGACGGCATCATCGAACTGCTGGGCCGCGACTCGGTCACCATCAACTCGGGCGGCGAGAAGATCTACGCCGAAGAGGTGGAGCAGGCCATCGCCCGCCACCCCAAGGTGTACGACGTGATCGTGGTGGGCCGCCCCAGCGAGCGATGGGGGTCCGAAGTGGTGGCCGTGGTGCAGACCTCCGAGGGCGAGACCGTCACGGCCGAGGAACTGCTGGAGGAGATCGCCACCTCCCTGGCCCGCTACAAGCTGCCCAAGGCCTTCGTGTTCCGCGAGACGATCGTGCGCTCCCCCGCCGGCAAGGCCGACTACCGCTGGGCCCGCGGCGAGGCCGAGGCCGAGATCCAGGGGTAGCACGGGGCGGGCGCGTCGATGGCCCGCTGCACCGGGTCGATGGCCGTGAGGATCCGCAACACCACGGGCACGTCGGCTGGGCCGACCCATCCCGCCTCGATCCGCCGGACGAGGTCCTCGTCCAAGCCGTAGGCCAGCGCGAAGGCGGCCACCGAGCGCCGCTGGCGACCGCGCACGGCCTGCAGCGCCAGCGCCACCATCCGGTGCGGTCCGTCACCCGGCTCCGGGCCGACCCGGCGGGCGAGCAGGCTCGCCGTTCGGGCCAGGTCGGCCCCGCGGGCGCGGGCGGCCGGGTGTCGAGGCGAGACCCGGGGGTTCATGCCACGACCGCCAGCTCTGCAAGCGGGCCGAAGCGAGGCTCGGTCTCTGCGAGGGCCCGCAACCGCAGCCGGGTCCGCCGGCTCTGCTGGCGCACGCTGGCGGGCTTCATGCCGTAGAGGGCGCCCACCGTGACCGCCGGCGACGGATCGCCCAGGGCCACCTGTATGCCCAGCTCGACGAACACCAACCGGTCGCGCTGCGAGGCCACCAGGTCCAGGGCCTCTCCGAGCAGGGCCACCCGCTGGTCCTTTGCGGCCAGGCGGGCGAAGCAGACCCCGGTGGGTTCCTCGGCCCCGGGCGGCGCGGGAGGCGCCTCCCGGCCGGCGTGGTGCTCGTGATCGAGCTCGTCGGCCCACAGCCCGAGGTGCCGGTCCACGGCAGCCCGGATCCGGCCGTGCGCCCAGACCCACGGCGGCGCACCATCGGCCCGCCACGCACCGGCCACGGCCTGGATGGCCAGCGCGGCCTCCAGCACCAGCTCGTCGACGTCGTCGGCGCTGAGCCGGGCCCGGCGCTTGGCCGCGATCCCCCGCACCGTGCGGGCCAGCTCATCACCGTGGGCGTCGATCAGCCCGAACAGGGCCGCCCCGTCTCCTGCCGCCAGCGCCGCCATGACCTGGGTCAGCGCCGGCCCGTTCGTACCGTCTCCATCCATCGTGGTGCTCCCTCCCGTCGCCCCGTTGGCGACCACACCGACATGATGCGGAAGGGGTGTGACAACGAAGCTGGACGCCGACGGACAGGAGGGGCCCCCTCGCGGCGGGAGGCACGACGGGTCCGGTGGGCCCTGACGGGCCAGGTCGGGGTGGTTGACTGCCGACGGCAGCGAGGGGACGACCTGATCGGGGTGGGGCATGGGAACGACGCGAACCAACGACCTGCCGTGGGGCGCGGGCTGGGGTGCCACGGGTCTCGCCATGGCGGTCGTCCTGGCTCTGGTACCGGCGCTGGCCGCGTGCAGCGACGACAGCCCGACAGACCGGGGCGGGGAGGCGGTCAGCACCACCCTGGCCACCACCTCCCCCACCGATCCCGTGTCCGTCCGCCTGCGCGCCGGCACCCGCGCCGACTGGACCTGTCCCGCCACCGCGACGGTCAGCCCACCGGCGGAGATCGCCTGCCTTCGCATCACGGTTCCCGAGGATCCCGCGGCGACCGACGGACCGACCGTCGACCTCCCGGTGGCCGTCATCACCCGGCCCGACCAGCAGGAGACCGTCCCCGTCGTGTACCTCGACGGCGGTCCGGGCGGCGACGGGATCGGCATGGCGCCGTTCCTGGCCGACCAACCGCTGGCGAGCGACCGACCCGTGGTCATCGTGGGTCAACGGGGCACCCCGTTCGCCGAGCCGAGCTTCGACTGCCCCGAGGCGGAGGAGTCGGCGATCGACGGGCGTGTTGCCGTCATCGACGAGACCTCGGCCGATGCCTGGCGCGCCGCGCTCCGCACCTGCTTCGAGCGCACGGCGGCCACCGGTGTGGCGTTCGAGACCTACGACACCCTCCACGCCGCCGACGACCTGGAGCAGGTCCGGCTCACGCTGGGCCATGACACGTGGCACGTGTACGGCGCGTCCTACGGCACGCGGCTGGCGCTGGAGGTGGCCAGCCGCCACCCCGGGTCTGTGGCCAGCCTCGTGCTCGATTCGGTGTACCCGCCGGAGGTGGAGTCCTACGCCACCCTGGTTCCCGGACTGGCCCGCGCCGTCGACGAGGTGGAGGCCGCCTGTGCCGCCGACCCGGTCTGCGCACCACTCGGCCGCGATCTGGGCGCCCGCATCGGTGCCCTCCATGCGGAGTTGGAGGCCCGGCCCGTCGATGTCGAGCTACCCGACCCGTTCACCGGCGAGCCGGTGACGGTGCGTTGGGACGGCACGCGACTGGCGCAGGTGGTCTTCCTCTCGCTGTACAGCGAGATCACCATCCCTCTGCTGCCGAGCGTCATCGCCGCCGGCGAGCGCGGCGACCTGAGCCTGGCCTCGGTGATCTACCTCCGCAACCAGGTGTCGAGCCTCGACGGTCTGGCCGAGGGGCTCTACCTCGCGGTGGAGTGCCGGGAGCGAGCACCCTTCAGCGACCCCGCCGAGGTCGACCGGGTGGCCGCCGAGGCCCCGCCCTGGCTGGCGGACGGCGTGACGGCCGAAACCGACCTGGCCGACTGCGACTCCTGGGAGGCCCCACCAGCGGAGGCCCCGGGCCAGCCGGTGACCCTTCCGGTGCCGGCGCTGGTGCTGGCCGGGCGGTTCGATCCGGTGACCCCGCCGTCGTGGAGCGAATCCACGGCCGACCGGTTGCCTGCGTCCACCTTCGTGCTCGTGCGGACGGGCGGCCACGTGGTCAGCCTGGACACCTGCGGAGCCGACCTGGTCGCCTCGTTCCTCGATGACCCCGGGGCTCGGATCGACACCGCCTGCGCCGACGCGGACACCATCGCCTGGGCACCGGCCTGAGCGCACCGGACGTGACCTCGCCCCTGCCGGGCGTTGACACGTCGCCATCAGTTAGGCAGACTTACCACCTGATGGTCGTGTGTCATTGCAGCGCCGTGAGCGATCACGAGATCCGGGCCGCCGTAGCCGCCGGCGCGCTCGACGCCGACGGCCTGGCCCGCCACTGCGACGCCGGTACCCGCTGCGGCGGG
>DAIMFV010000011.1:10009-12077 GCA_036724365.1 Acidimicrobiales bacterium
CCTCCCCCGCCTGCCGCTGCTCGTTCACGTCCCCCGCCCCTCCCGCCGTGGTCGTCGGCCCGGGTTTCTGCCGTGCCTGTGCCCCCACCCCCGCCGAGGAGACCAGCCATGCAGGGCGACGCCGAGATCATCGAGGTCCTGAACGAGATCCTCACCGCCGAGCTCACGGCGATCAACCAGTACTTCATCCACGCCAAGATGCGGGAGAACTGGGGCTTCCTGCGCCTGGCGGCGGTGGCCCGCAAGGAGTCCATCGAGGAGATGGAGGACGCCGACAAGATCATCGAGCGCATCCTCTACCTCGACGGGGTGCCCAACCTCCAGCGCTACAACCCGGTGCTGGTGGGCGAGACCGTGCCCGAGCAGCTCCGCCTCGAGCTCGACACCGAGACGGCGGCCATCGAGCGCTACAACCGGGCCGTCGAGCTGGCGGTGGCCAAGGGCGACAACGGCACCCGCGAGCTCCTCGCCGCCCGCCTGGTCGACGAGGAGTCGCACGCCGACTGGCTGGAGACCCACCTCCACGTGATCGACACCATCGGCGTCGAGCACTACCTGGCCCAGCAGATCCACGGCTGATCCACGGCTGATCCCGGCGCCGGGTCGGGTCGGCCCACCCCGCCGGACGCCTACGTTCCGTGCCGATCACCCGGATCAGACCCCTGGACCACTACCCTGAGTGGTGTGAGGGAACCTGACGCCCGGGGGGCAACCAGGCTGCTGGATCAGCTGGCCCCCACTGCGGTGCTCGCCGAAGCACTGCGGCTGGGTCCCGACACGGTGTTCCTGTTGGACCCCGGCACCGGTCGCATCGACTGGGTCAGCGATCGCATCGTGGAGCTGGCCGGCTGGGACCCCACCCAGCTCGTCGGTCGGCGCATCCACGAGTTCGACTCGCTGATCCCCACTGATCCCGACCACTGGCACCAGATGGTCGAGGCCCTCCGACCGGGGGCGGTGGCCGTGTTCGCCGGCCGGATGCGCTGTCGAAACGGCGCCCGTCGAGCGGTCGAGGCCCGTTTCGCCCTGTCCGACCTGGGTGGCCAGCGGTACCTGGTGGCCAGCGCCCGCGAGGTGGAGGCCCGCACCCGGGTGGAGGCCCGCCTGCGGGAGCGCGAGAGCACGCTCACCGCCGTCATCGGCGCCCTGCGAGACGGGGTCATCGTGGTCGACCCCGCCGGACTGGTCACCATGGCCAACCCGCGGGCCGCCGAGCTGGCCGGCCGGCCGATCGAGGACCTGCTGCGCAGACCGGTGCACGAGGTCCTCGGCGTGGCCCCCGAGGCCTGTCCGCTCCTACCCACGTTGGCCACGGGCGAGCCCAGCAGCGACCTGATCCGCAGCACCCCGGGCGACGACCCGCAGTGGCTCCTCGTGAACACCGCACCCATCGTCGACCCCGCCAGCGGCGAGATCCGGGGGGCGGTGGCCACCAACGCCGACATCACCGATCTGATCCGCGCCCAGAGCGAGCTCGAGGAACTGGCCTCCCGAGACGTCCTCACCGGGCTGGCGAACCGGGGCCGGTTCCACGACCGACTGCGCGCCGCCCTGGCCGCGGCGTCACGCACCCGTGACCACCTGGGTCTGCTGTTCGTGGACCTCGACGGCTTCAAGCGGGTCAACGACTCGCTCGGCCACTCCCACGGCGACGACCTCCTCCAGCAGGCCGCCCGCCGCATCGCCGACCAGCTCCGCCCCGACGACTTCGTGGCCCGCATCGGCGGCGACGAGTTCGTGATCATGCTCCCCCGGCTCGGCGCCGACCCCGGCCGGGCCGAGGCCATCGCCACCGACGTGGCATCCCGGGCGATCGCCGCCACCGAGCGCCCGTTCCACCTCAGCGGTCAGGTCATCCGCATCTCCGCCAGCATCGGCGTGGCCATCGCGGCACCCGACGCGGCCGATGCCGAGGAGCTGCTGCGCCAGGCCGACCTGGCCATGTACGCGGCCAAGCACGGCGGCGGCGTGGCCCACCGCGTCTTCGACGAGCGCATGGACCTCGAGGCCCAACGGGCGCTCCGGCTCGACGGCGACCTGCGCCACGCCATCGAACACCACGAACTGG
>DAIMFV010000011.1:12127-30010 GCA_036724365.1 Acidimicrobiales bacterium
CCCCCCCCCACCCCCGCCTCGACGTCGCCACCGGCGCCCTCACCGGGGCCGAGGCGCTGCTGCGGTGGCGCCACCAGCACCCGTCCAGCCCCGACACGGCCTCGATCGTGGCCACCGCCGAGCGCAACGGACTCATCGTGCCGCTCGGTCGGTGGGTCCTGCGTGAGGCGGTGCACCACGCGGCCGAACTGCGACGGGCCGGCGTCCTCGGGCCCGGGATGACGGTGAGCGTGAACATCAGCAGCCACCAGCTCCAGGAAGACGACTTCGTCGACGACCTGGTGGGGATCCTGACGCAGGCCGACCTGCCTCCGGAGATGCTCACGGTGGAGCTGACCGAGTCGTCGATCCTGGCCGACCTCTACCAGGCCCGGCGGCAGTTGAACGCCCTCGCGGAGATCGGCGTGGCGCTGTCGATCGACGACTTCGGCACCGGCTACTCGTCGCTGGCCTACCTGCGCGAGCTCCCGGTGCGCGAGCTCAAGCTCGACCGGCTGTTCGTGGCCGACCTCGGCCGCGATCCCACCGCCGAGGTGATCGTGCGGGGCGTGCTCGAGATCGCGCGGGGCATCGGCCTGGAGACGGTGGCCGAGGGCGTGGAACGCCAGGAACAGCTCGACGTGCTCCGCACCACCCCCTGCAGCCAGTACCAGGGCTACCTCACCAGCGCCGCCATCCCGCTCTCGGAGTTCTTGAGCCGCTACGGCCGCTGACAGGCCGTCAACCGTCACCCCACCCGGAGGGCCCCAGGAGCCGAGGCGGGCACCGCGGGCCGGGCCGGAGGTATCGGGGCCACCCGTTGGTAGGGCTCGCCCACCGGCGGCCGGGCATCCACCTCGCCCTTGTTGGGCCAGAGGCTCATGGCCCGCTCGGTCATGGCCGTGATGGTGAGCGACGGGTTCACGCCCAGGTTGGCCGACACCGCGGAGCCGTCGGCCACCGACAGGCCCTCGTAGCCGTACACCCGCTGGTAGGGATCGATCACCCCGTGCCCGGGCGAATCGCCGATCACGCAGCCGCCCAGGATGTGGGCGGTGGTGGGGGCGTCGAGCATGGTCTCGTTCCAGGCGCCCCAGGGGTCGCCGTCGAGCATCTCGGCGGTGCGGCGGGCGGTGTCGTTGGCCACCGGCAGGTAGGTGGGGTTCGGCTCGCCGTGACCCGGCCGGCTGACGAGCACGTCGAGCCGGGGGTGGCGGCGCAGGCTGATGCTGTTGTCGCGGCTCTGCATCACCAGGAGGATGATGGAGCGCTCCGACCACCGGCGCACCGACAGCGACCGGGCGAAGGCCACCGGGTGACGCAGCACCTTGCCCAGGAAGCGCACCTGGCGCGGCACCCGGCCGCCGCCGTCCACGAGCACCGTGGTGAGCAGTCCCATGGCGTTGGAGCGGGGCGGGTACCGGCACGGCTCGATGTGGGTGTGGTCGTCGGGGTGGATCGACGAGGTGATCGCCACGCCCCGCGTCAGCTCGGGCCGGGCCGTGCGGGCCGATGCGCCCACGATGGCTTCGCTGTTGGTGCGGACCACGTCGCCCAGCCGGTCGGACAGAGCCGGGAGGCGGCCCGCGTCGCGGAGGCGGAGCAGGAGCTTGACCGTGCCCAGCACCCCGGCCGACAGGACCACCCGCTCGGCGGTGAAGGTGCGGGGGCGGTGCCGGGCCACCGCACCGGGGCGGTCGGTGGTGACCCGCCAGCCGCCGCCGGCCATCGGTTCCAGATCGGTGACCTGGGTGTCGGGGTGCACCACGGCGCCGTTCTTCTCGGCGAGGTACAGGTAGTTGCGGTCCAGGGTGTTCTTGGCCCCCACCCGGCCCCCCCCCATGCAGCTCCCGCAGTGGGTGCAGCCCACCTTGTCGGGGCCCTCACCGCCGAAGTACGGGTCGGGCACGCGCTCGCCCGGCTTGCCGAACCACACGCCCACCGGCGTGCGGTGGTAGGTGTCGGCCACGCCCAGGTCGTCGGCCAGGCGGCGGATGTAGGCATCAGCCGGGGTGTCCTCGGGCACCTCGTTCACCCCGAGCATGCGGCGGGCCTGGTCGTAGAAGGGCGCCAGTTCGGCCCGCCAGTCGGTGATGTGCCCCCACTGCGGGTCGGTGTAGAAGGGCGCCAGCGGCTCGTACAGCGTGTTGGCGTACACCAGCGATCCGCCGCCCACCCCGGCACCGGAGAGCACGGCGACGTCCTTCAGCGGGGTGATGCGTTGGATGCCGCGCAGGCCCAGGGCCGGGGCCCACAGGAACCGGCGGAGCTGCCAGCTCGACCGGGGCAGGGTGGACGTGTCGAAGCGGCGACCCGCCTCCAGCACGCCCACCCGGTAGCCCTTCTCGGTGGCCCGGAGGGCGGTGACGCTGCCCCCGAACCCGGATCCCACCACCAGCACGTCGAAGTCGAACTCGGCCATCCCAGCATCGTTCCACGCGGCACGACCGTCACCCACAACCCGTGGCCCACAACCCGTGGCGCACAACCCTGGCCCACTACCCGGGGCCCACAGCCCGGCCCGTCGACCGCGCTCTCCCGGTCAGCGGGCGGACAGCACCACGGACGGCTTGGCGGTGGTGCCGCGGAACGGCTCGTACACCGCGAGCAGGTCTCCCGCCTCGTCGACCACGGCCCACGGGCCGTCGCCCTCGGCGCCCCGGGCCTCGCGCTCGAGCACCTTGCCGACCGCGACCGCCTCGGCCACCGCGGCGTCGACCGTCAACGCAGGCAGGTGGCGCACCACCTCGACCATCGGCCGGACCACGTCGGACGACACCTGCTCCAGCGGCACCGAGTCGTCCAACGTGTAGGGGCCCACCGCCGTGCGCCTGAGGTTGCGCAGGTGGGCGCCGCCGCCCAGGGCGTGGCCCAGGTCTGCTGCCAGGGTGCGGATGTAGGTGCCCGAGGAGCAGTGGACGTCGAGGGTGAACACGTGGGGCTCGCCCTCGGGGCCGGGGCGGACCGCGAGCGAGTGGATGGTGACCGGTCGGGGCGGCCGCTCGACCTCGATGCCCTGGCGGGCCAGTTCGTGCAGGCGCCGCCCGTCGATCTTCACGGCCGACACCATCGGCGGGATCTGTTCGATGGCGCCCTCGAACGCCCGGGCCGCATCGGCCACGCGCGCCAAGGTGAGGCCGGCCATCTCATGGGTGGCGGTGACCTCGCCGGCGGCGTCGAGCGTGGAGGTCTCCACCCCGAAGACCACCTCGCCCACGTAGGCCTTGCCGAGCGGCGACAGGTAGCGCAACAGCTTGGTGGCCCGGCCCACCCCCAGGAGCAGGACGCCGGTGGCGTCGGGGTCCAGGGTGCCGGCGTGGCCGACCTAGCGGGTCCCGAGCAGCCCCCGGCTCTTGGCCACGACGTCGTGGCTGGTCCAGCTTGTCGACCACCACCAGCCCGTCGGGCCCCTGGTGCGGCCGGGAGCGACTCACGCCTCGGGACCCTCGGGGAGCTCAGGGACGTCGCCGGTGCTGGCCGGGTCGACGGTGGCGGAGGGGTCGACGGTGGCGGAGGGGTCGACGGTGGCGGAGGGGTCGACGGTGGCGGACCCCTCGGCCTCCCTGAGGCCACGCAGGACGTCCTCGATGCGCAGGGCGTTGCGGATCACCGTGTCGGTCTCGAAGCGCAGCTCCGGGGTGCGCTTCACCTTGGTCTGGCGGGCCACCGCGCTCTGGAGCCGGGGACGGAGCTGGGCGAACGCCTCCTGGATGATCACCTCGGCGTCGTCGCCGCGGCTGTGGTCGTAGTACACGACGGCCCGCGCCAGGTCGCCGTCGACCACCACCGAGGTGACCGTGACCAGCTCGAGGCGCTCGTCGTCGATGCGCTCGAGCTCCTCGGCCACGATCTCCTGCACGAGGGAGTTCAACCGGGCGGTGCGCGGGTAGTCGCGTGATGGGACTCGCTTCCTCATGATTCCTCCTCCAGCCAGCCCCGCCGGGTGGAGAGCACCTCCACCTCGGGGAACGACCACACGAACCGTTCGACGGCGTCGAGGACCTCCCGAGCCTGCTTCTCGCCGGACGCCACCGTGGCGAAGGCGAGCTCGCTGCGCTGCCACTGGTCCTGGTGGCCGACCTCCGACGTGGCCACCCGGTGGCGCCGTCTCGCCCCCTCGAGGATGGGGGTGATGACGGCCCGCTTCGCCTTGAGCGAGTCGGGCAGGGGCAGGCGGAGGTCGACGGTCAGGACACAGGCGTACACGGCGAAGCGATGCTATCGACGCCACCGGGGGCGCCGGCAACGGGGTTCAGACCCGCGGGATCTCCCGCTCGTCGAAGGTCTCGATGACATCGCCGGGCTTGAGGTCCTGGAAGTCGGTGAGGCCGATGCCGCACTCGAAGCCCTGCTTGACCTCGCGGACGTCGTCCTTGAAGCGCCGCAGCGAGGCGATGGCGCCCTTCCAGATGATGGTGCCCTCCCGAAGGAAGCGGACCTTGGAGCCACGGGTGATCTCGCCGCTGGTGACGTAGCAGCCGGCGATCTTGCCCACCTTGGGCACCGAGAAGATCTCGCGGACCTCGGCTTCGCCGGTGACGACCTCCTCGAACTCGGGAGCGAGCATGCCGACCATGGCCGCCTCGATCTCCTCGATGAGGTGGTAGATGACCTCGTAGGTACGGATCTCCACGTCCTCGTTCTCGGCGAGCTCGCGGACCTGGCGGTCGGGGCGCACGTTGAACCCGATGATGGTGGCGTTGGAGGCCATGGCCAGCTCGATGTCGCTCTTGAGGATGCCGCCCACGCCCTGGCGGACGAACGACAGCTTCACCTCGTCTCGCTCGAGCTTCTTCAGGCTGCTGACCACCGCTTCGAGCGAACCGGTGACGTCGGCCTTCACGATCAGGTTCAGGGTGGCGACCTCGCCGGCCTGGATCTGGCTGAAGATGTCCTCGAGCTTGGCGCCGCCGTGCACCACCGAGGCCGCCCCGGTCAGCCCGGCGACCCGCTGGTAGTGCTCGCGCTGCTCGGACACCTTGGAGGCCGAGCGCTCGTCCTTGGCGACGACGAAGTCGTCGCCGGCGTCGGCCACATCGGAGAGACCGAGGACCTGCACGGGCGTGGACGGACCGGCCTCCTTGACCTGTTCGCCCTTGTCGTTGATGAGGGCCCGGACCCGGCCCCAGGCCGCGCCGGCCACGAGGGGGTCGCCCACCTTGAGGATGCCGCGCTGCACGAGCACGGTGGCCACCGGGCCACGGCCCACGTCGAGGTGGGCCTCGAGCACCACGCCCCGGGCCCGCCCCGTGGGGTTGGCCCGAAGGTCCTCGAGCTCGGAGACCACCAGGAGGTTGTCGAGCAGCTCGTCGATGCCGATGCCCTGCAGGGCCGAGATCTGACACACGATGGTGTCGCCACCCCAGGCCTCGGGCACCAGGTTGCGCTCGGCGAGCTGGGCCAGCACCTTGTCGGGATCGGCGTTGTCGCGGTCGATCTTGTTGACCGCGACCACGATCGGCACGTCGGCCGCCCGGGCGTGGTCGATGGCTTCCAACGTCTGGGGCATCACGCCGTCGTCGGCCGCCACCACCAGCACCACGATGTCGGTGGCATCGGCACCGCGGGCCCGCATGGCGGTGAACGCCTCGTGGCCCGGGGTGTCGATGAAGGTGATCGGACGGCCGTCCTTCACCACCTGGTACGCACCGATGTGCTGGGTGATGCCACCGGCCTCGCCGGCTTGCACGTTGGCGTTGCGGATGCGGTCGAGCAGCTTGGTCTTGCCGTGGTCGACGTGACCCATGACGGTGATGACGGGGGCGCGGGTCTCCGCGGCCTCGTCGTCGTCGTCCATGAGCTCCTCGACGCCCAGGCGGGCCTGGAGCTCGACCTCCTGCTCCTCACCGGGGTCGACGAGACGGATCTCGGCACCGATCTCGGCGGCGAACAGCTCGATCATGTCGTCGTTGAGCGACTGGGTGGCCGTGACCATCTCGCCCTGCTGCATGAGGAAGCGCACGACGTCGGCCGCCGTACGGTTCAGCTTGGGACCGAGCTCCTGGGGGGTGGAGGCGCGCTCCACCACGGTCTCGCCCTCGGGGACCGGGGAGTCGTCGGGGGTGTACGACGGCAGGTCCATCGGCTGCAGCTCTTCACGGCTGCGGCGACGACGACCCTTGCGACGCGGGGGCCGACGGCCGGCGGGGCCGCCCGGGCGTCCGCCCGGACCACCACCGGGACCGCCACCAGGACCACCACCGGGGCCGCCACCGGGACGACCCTGGCCGACGCCGGCGCCAGGCACCGACGAGCGGGGGCCGCCGGGGGGCCGGGGCGCACCCGGCCGGGCTGCGCCGCTGGGCGCACCCGAACGGACACCCGGAGCCCCGGGTCCACCCGGACCGGCCGGACGGGACGCGGTGCGCCCGCCCATGCCGGGCGGCGGCGGGATCGGCTTGCCGGTGAGCGAGCGCGGCGGCGGGGGCGGCGGGATCGGCTTGCCCGACGACGAGGTGGGCGGCGTGGCCGGTTCACCGTCGGCGACCGGAGCCACCGGGCGCGGGCGCGGCACCGGGGGTGCCGGCGGCTGCGGGGCCCGGGCGGCAGGGGCAGGAGCGGGGGCCGGGGCCGGGCGTGGGGGCGCGGGAGCGTCGTCTCGGACGGGCGCGGGCCGCGGCGGCATCTGGGCACCGCTGGAGCGGACCACCGGCCGGTCGACGGGCGGGGCCGGCGCGGGGCGCGGGGCCTCCGGGGCCGGCGATGGCGCGGCGGCCGGGGCGTCGGCCGCGGGCGGCTCGGCCTCGACGGGCGCCGGAGCTGGGGTGGGGGCCTCGGAGACCTCCGGGGCCGGTGTGACCACGTCGGGGGCGGGCGCGGTGGCCTTGGGCGCGGCCTTCTTGGCCGGCGCCTTCTTGACCGGGGCCGGCTCCTCGGGCTGCTCGTCTCGGACCAGGCCCTCGCGCTCTGCCTTGCGGCGGACACGGTCTGCCTGGGCGTCCTCGATGCTCGACGAATGCGTCTTGACCCCGATGCCGAGGTCGATCGCCAGGTCGAGGGTCTCCTTGTTGGTGAGACCGAGCTCCTTCGCGAGCTCATGGACGCGGATCTTTGCTGCCAACGTGGGTTCGCCAGCCCTTCTGTGTTGCGGGTGCGTGCGGCGGTGTGCCCTGGACGGGCACGGGCTTCCTAGTCTCGCGCAGCCGGGGTGCCGGGCACGAAGTGAACTCCGCGGTCCGGGGCCTCTTCCCGGATCAATTGGCGCAGGGCCTCGATCTGGGCGGGGGTGACCCGGGTGCGGAACGCCCGGTCGAAACCACCGCGACGGGCGGCCAGATCCAGGCAGGGCTGCAAGGCCTGGCAGAGCCAGGCACCTCGCCCTGGAAGTGTACGGCCCGGGACGAGGGTTCCGTCGGCCTGTCGGACCACCCGGCGCAACTGGTCGGCCGGCCGGGTGGTCCGACAGCCGACACACGTGCGCCGGGGGCCCTGGTCAGTCGTCGTCCTTCTCCTCGGACTCGTCGTCGGGCCCGGAGCCATCCGACTCGTCGTCGGCGTCATCCGAATCGGCGGAATCATCCGAATCGGCGTCATCGGAATCTTCCGAATCGTCGTCCGCGTCATCGGCGTCATCCGAGCCGTCATCATCCGAGTCGCCGTCGTCGCCGTCGTCGTCGGCATCATCCGACTCGCCGGAGTCGTCATCGGTCTCGGCCGTCACGGGCTCGGCCTCGGCCGCAGGGGCGTCGGTCTGGTCGTCGCCGCCCTGGCTGCTCTCGTCGGCGTCATCGGGGCCGCCGAGGGCCCACTCCTCGGCCGACACGGCCTCGCCGCCGTCGGCGGGGACCCACACCTGGACCCCGGTGGCGGGGTCCAGGACCCACTCGCCCTGGGCCCACTCGTCGGTCTGGTAGGCCTCTTCCTCGGCCAGCTGGGTCTCGCTCTTGATGTCGACGCGCCAGCCGGTGAGGCGGGCGGCCAGGCGGGCGTTCTGGCCCTCCTTGCCGATGGCGAGCGACAGCTGGTAGTCGGGCACGATCACCTCGGCGGTGCCGGTGTCCTCGTGGATCCGGACCTCCTTGACCTTGGCCGGCTGCAGGGCCTTGGCCACGAAGTCGGGCAGGTCCTCGGAGAACGGCACGATGTCGATCTTCTCGCCCCGCAACTCGTTGACCACCATGCGGACGCGGGCGCCCCGGGCGCCCACACAGGCGCCCACGGGGTCGACGTTGGGGTCGTTGGACCACACGGCGATCTTGGTGCGGTGCCCGGGTTCGCGGGCGCAGGCCTTGATCTCCACGATGCCGTCGGCGATCTCGGGCACCTCGAGGTCGAACAGGCGCTTGATGAGGCCCGGGTGGGTGCGGCTCACCACGATCTGGGGGCCCTTGGCGGTCTTGCGAACCTCGACGATGTAGGCCTTGAGCCGACTGTTGGGCTCGGGCCGCTCGTACGGGACCTGTTCGGCCTGCGGCAGGAGGGCCTCGACCCGACCCAGGTCGAGCAGGGTGTAGCGGGCATCGGTCTGCTGGATGATGCCCGTGACGATGTCGCCCTCACGCCCGGCGTACTCGTCGTACTTCATCTCGCGGTCGACCTCGCGCAGGCGCTGCATCATCACCTGCTTGAAGGTCTGGGCGGCGATGCGGCCCAGCGTGTCCTTGTCGGGGGTGACGTCGAGCTCGGGCCCGTGGGGGTTGCCGTCCTCGTCGAGCTCCTGAGCCGTGACGCGCATCTCGCCCGTGATGGGATCGATGGTGGCCCAGGCGTACTCGTAGGCGTTGGGCAGCCGCTTGTAGGCCGACTCCAGGGCGTCGGCGAGGGCGCCCATGAGGGTCTCGGGCGTGATGCCCTTCTCGGTGGCCAGGGCCCGCAGGGCCTCCATCATGTCGTCGTTCATGGCTTCGCTGCCTTCTTCTCGGGGGACGACTGCTTGCTGGTCGAGGGCTTCTTGGGGGCGCCGGCGCCGGGCGCCTTGCCGGGCTTGGGGGCGGGACCCCAGTCGAAGACGGTGCGGACCCGCTCGACGTCGCCGTAGGCGATCGTGCGGTCCTCGGTGGTGCCCTCGGGTCGGACGGTGAACCCGTGCTCGTCGGCGGCCACCAGGGCCCCCTTGACGCGGCGGTCGCCGGCCACGCCGGACCGGGTCTTCACCGAGACGGTGTCGCCCACGGCGCGCCGGAAGTGCTCGGGGGTGCGCAGCGGACGCTCGAGGCCCGGGCTGGTGACCTCCAGCGTGTACTCACCGGGCATCGGGTCGACCTCGTCGAGCATGCGGGACACGGCCCGGGTGACGCTGCCGATCACCCCGATGTCGACCCCGCCGGGGCGGTCGAGGGTGATGCGCAGCACGCCGCCGTCGAGCTCGACGTCGTACAACTCGGCCCCGGCGGCCTCGACCAGGGGAGCCACCAGCTCACGGACGCGCGCGGCGGTGTCCATGGGAGCTCCTCTCTGGGTCTGGCCCGCGAACGGGTCCTGAACAAACAAGAAGCGTGGGCCAAGGCCCACGCCCTGCCACCCCGGAGGGTGGACCGCTCCACCATAGCCCGCGCACCCTCGGTGGCGCCCGTCACGATCCGGCGGCCGGGCCCCGAACCCGCGATCCGGACACCTCGTGTCCTCGAGTCGGGTGACACTGGTGGGCATGTCCACCTGGAGCCACGTCCACAGCGCCGCCCCCGACCTCGCCGACCGGGCCCGCACCCTGCTCGAGTCCACCGTGAACGCCGTGCTCGCCACCATACGGGCCGACGGGTCGCCCCGGGTGAGCGGACTCGACCCGTTCTTCGCCGGCGGCGAACTGGTCTTCGGATCCATGCCCGACAGCCGCAAGCTCGCCGACCTGCGGCGGGATCCACGCCTGGCGCTGCACGGGATCCCCTGGGAGTCTCGGAAGCTGGTCGACGGCGCCGTCGACCCGGGGCCGGCCGACGTGAAGCTCACCGGCCGGGCCGTGCCGCTCGAGGACGACCGGCGGGCCGCAATGGCCGAGTCGTTCGCGGCGGAGCGGGGCTTCGAACTACCCGACGGCGACCTGTTCCGGGTCGACGTCGCCAGCCTGGTGCTGATCTGGGTCGAGGGCGACGAACTGGTGGTGGACCGCTGGACCGAGCAGGGCGGCCGCACCACCACCCGCCGCACCTGAACGCGGCGACGACGCGGCGCTAGAACGGGCGGCGTGCCGTCCGCCGTGCTGCTCCTGTCGTGTCCGGACCGCCGCGGCATCGTGGCCGCGGTGGCGAACTTCCTGGTCGACCACGGCGGCAACGTGCTGCACGCCGACCAGCACGTCGACGCCGTCGAGGGCGTGTTCTTCCAACGGGTGGAGTTCGACCTCGACGGCTTCGCCCTGGACCGGGCGGCCATCGCACCGGCGTTCCGGACCCGGGTGGCCGAGCCCTTCGCCATGGACGCCACGGTGCGGTTCTCCGACGAGCGTCCCCCGGTGGCCGTGCTGGCGTCGCGCCAACCGCACTGCCTGGCCGACCTCTTGATGCGGTGGTCGGCCGGCGAACTACCCGCCGACCTGCGGGTGGTCGTGTCCAACCACCCCGACCACGCCCCGCTGTGCGCCGGCCTCGGTGTGCCCTACGTGCACCTGCCCGTGGGTCCCGAACCGGGCGCCAAGGCCCGCCAGGAGCAGGCCGTGCTCGCAACCCTGGCCGACCACGGCGTGGAGCTGGTGGTGCTCGCCCGCTACATGCAGATCCTCTCCCCCGCGTTCATCGCCGCCCACCGCAACCGCACGATCAACATCCACCACTCGTTCCTGCCGGCGTTCGTGGGGGCCAACCCGTACCGCCAGGCCCACGACCGCGGCGTGAAGCTCATCGGTGCAACGGCGCACTACGCCACCGACGACCTCGACGAGGGCCCGATCATCGACCAGGAGACCGCCCGGGTGACCCACCGCGACGACGTGGCCCGCCTCACCCGGACCGGCCGTGACCTGGAGACCACGGTGCTGGCCCGGGCCGTGCGGGCCCACCTGGAGCACCGGGTGCTGGTGTACGGCCGCAAGACCGTGGTGTTCTGAGGGACGGCTCGGCCACGGCCCGGCCGGCCCGGGCCCTGGACCGGTGCACCAGGGACCGGTGACCGGGGACCGGGGCGGTCAGGCCGGTGGGGTGAAGAGGTCTCGACGGGGTTCGTCGGTGTACACGGGGCGGCGGTCCTGGCCGAACGCCCGGATGGCCTCGGGCAGGTTGTCGGTGAAGCCCAACATGAGCTGGTTGCGGTCTTCCAGCTCCACCGCGGCGGCCAGCGAGCCGATCTCCAGGTTGGCCCAGAGGACGTCCTTGGTCATGGCCAGGCCGTACGGGCTGAACCCGGCCATGCGCCCGGCGGTGGCGAGCGCCTCCGCCATCACGTCGTCGGCCAGCCGCGACACCAGACCGATGCGAACGGCCTCGTCGGCCTCGACCACCCGCCCGGTGAGGAGGAGGTCGTTGGCGTGGGTGGCGCCGATCTGGCGGGGCAACAGCCAGGCCGCCGCCATCTCGGTGGAGGTGAGCCCGTTGACGATGCCGGTGGCGTTGAACGTGGCCGTCGGGCCGGCGAAGCGCAGGTCGCACGCCAGGGCGAGGCACATGCCGCCACCGAACGCCGGGCCGTTCACCGCGGCGATCACCGGCTGGTGGAGGCTGCGCAGGGTGCTCACCAGGCGGGAGTAGACGCGCATGGAGCGCTGCGCGATCTGACCGACCTGGAGGCCGTCGATGTCGGGGACGACGCCGTAGTCCTTGAGGTCGAGGCCCGAGCAGAACGCCCGGCCGGCGCCGGTGAGCACGATCACCCGCACGGTGTTGTCCCGGCTCACCTCGAGCAGCGTGCGGTCGAGCTCGATCGCCAGGTCGATCGACAAGGCGTTGAGCACCTCGGGCCGGTCGAGGGTGACCACGGCGATGTGGTCAGCGGGCCGGTCGACGCGCACCAGGGGCATCGGGGGCGCCTCAGTAGGCCCGGGCGACGACGGCGAGGACCCCGGGGGCGTCCTCGGTCGGCGGCACCGAACCGTCGGGTAGCTGCAGGCACCGCACGGTGACGGCGTGTTCGGCCAGGGCCGCCTCGCCGTCCTCGCCGAGGGTGGCCCACGGGATGCGGGCGAAGCCGGTCTGGGCCGCCTCGCGGGCCTCATCGACGGTGGCGACGTCGACGAGGCGCTCGTCTCGCCGACGGGTGGCCTCGTGGAGCATCGACTGCTGGATCAGGTCGAGGAGCCCGGGGACCACCACGGGCAGGTCGACGAGCCGAGCCTGGTTCTTCTCGGTGGTGTCGCGGCGCACGATGGTCACCTCGCCGTTCTCCAGGTCTCGGGGGCCGACCTCGATGCGCACCGGTACGCCCTTCAGCTCCCAGTCGGTGCTGCGACGACCGAACGAGGTCTCGGTGCGGTCGTCGACCTTCACCCGCACGCCACGATCCACCAGCGACTCGGCGATGCGCGACACCGCGGCGAGCACCGACGGGTCGTCGCGGATGGCGAGCACCACCACCTGGATCGAGGCCAGGCGGGGCGGCACGCGGAGCCCGGCGTCGTCGCCGTGGCCCATGATCAGCCCGCCCATCATGCGCGTGGACACGCCCCACGAGGTGGTCCACGCCGTCTGCTGCACGCCTTCGGTGTCCTGGTAGGTGATGTCGAAGGCGCGGGCGAAGTTCTGCCCCAGCTCGTGGCTGGTGCCCATCTGCAGGGCCTTGCCGTCACCCATCATCGCCTCGCAGGCGAGGGTGTTGGTGGCGCCGGCGAAGCGCTCCTGGCGGGTCTTGCGGCCGACCAGCACCGGCAGGGCGAGCACCTCGACCATGAAGTCGCGGTACACGTCGTGGAGGATCCGCAGGGCGTACGCCGCCGCGTCGGCCTCGGTGGCGTGGGCGGTGTGGCCCTCCTGCCAGAGGAACTCGCTGGTGCGCAGGAAGATGCGGGTGCGCAGCTCCCAGCGCACCACGTTGGCCCACTGGTTGAGCAGGAGCGGCAGGTCGCGGTGGCTCTGGATCCACTTGGCCATGAACTCGCCGATGACGGTCTCGCTGGTGGGCCGCACCACCACCGGCTCGTCGAGCTCCTTGCCGCCGGCGTGGGTGACCACCGCCAGCTCGGGGCTGAAGCCCTCGACGTGCTCGGCCTCCCGCGTGAGGTAGCTCTGGGGGATGAAGAGTGGGAAGTAGGCGTTCTCGGCTCCCGCCTCCTTGATCCGGCGGTCCACCTCGGCCTGCATCCGCTCCCACAGGCCGTACCCGTAGGGACGGATGACCATGGTGCCGCGGACGGGTCCGTTGTCGGCCAGTTCGGCCTTGGCGACCACGTCTTGGTACCAGCGGGGGAAGCCGTCAGCCGGGGGGGTGAGCACGGGAGCCTGGGCCAGGGCGGCCGGGCGTACCGGCCCGCCGCTCGCGGCCCCGTGGGGGTTCGGCGAACCCCGTCCGCGACGGGACCTCAGATCACCCAGACCTTGCCGTCGCCCTTCTCGCCGTGGCGCGCCGCCCCGATGAGGGCGTCGGCGACGGCCTCGGCGTCCCGCGCCTCGACCGGCACGGTGAGGCAGACCCGGGACAGGGGTTCGGCGTGCTTCTGGCCGCGGTAGGACACCGTGCGCCCGCCGCCACGTCCCACACCGGAGACCATCGTGAACACCGCTTCGTCGGTCAGGTCCCAGCGCTCGAGGACCTCGGTCACCTCCTCGAGCAGCCCGGCGCGGAGCACCACCGTGACGGCCCGGAGCGCGGCGGGGTCCGGCGGCATCCATTGCAGCGGTGCATCGCCCAGGGCCGCCCCGTCACGTCCGGCCGTCCGCTCCTCGACCTGACCCGCCAGGGCCGGCCCGTCGTCGACGACGTGATCGACGGGCCGGGCCACCACCGGTGCCGGCGCCGGGACCGCGACGGTGGGCGGGGCCGCGACGGTGGGTGGAGCAGGCGGAGCGGGTGGAGCAGGTGGAGCAGGTGGAGCAGGTGGAGCAGCGTGCGTGAAGGGATCCACCACGGCCAGGGGGACGTCGTCGATCCCGTCGTCGAGCACCTCGACCATCCCCGGCCGCGTCTCCCGCAACGAGGCGACGGGGACGAACTCGGCCTCGAGGTGCAGGCCGAGCCGACCGAGGGCGTGCTCGAGCCACTCCACCGACGAGGCCTGCCGCGACGCCGTGGGACCCGGCACCGCCAGGGCGCCGCGCACCCGGTACGGCCGCAGCGACCACGGCCGTCCGGCCACCGGGTCCGGACGGCTCCAGTCGATCGCCCCGGCCGGTGGGGGCACGGGCGTCGGCGTGGACCACCCGTGGTCCCGCAGGGCCAGGAGCAGGCGGAGGGGGGGCTGATCCCCCCGGTAGTCGAGGACGAGCCCGATCCGGTGGGCGTCGGGGCCCACCCCCACCCGACAGACCAGGTGCGCTGCAGGGGCCGTGTCGCTGGTGGCATCGTCGAGCAGGATCGTCATGCGCCCATCATCGGCAGCGCCCCGCGCCACCCCGCGAACGGCCGGCGACGAGTCGGTGACGACTGCCTGAGGAAACGATGACCACGGTTCGTGACGCTCGACACACGCACCGTGGGTGCGCCCCTGGGCCGGCCGTCACCGGGCACCGGTCGGGGTCCGGTCGGGCACCGACCAGGTTCAGTCGGCCTCGGCCCAGAGGTCCACGATCGAACGCCCGAAGCCCGTCACCAGATCACGGAGCGCCGGCAGGCTCAGGCCCACCACGTTGGTGTGGTCGCCCACCACCCCGTCGATGAACGGGGCCGACCGGCCGTCGAGCGTGAAGGATCCGGCCACCACCAGCGGTTCGCCCGTGGCCACGTACGCGTCGACCTCGGCGTCGGTCATCGGACCGAAGCGCACGGTGGTGGATACCACCGCACTTCCCTCCTGCCCGGACGCCACGTCGATCAGGTGGTGGCCGGTGTGCAGGACGCCCTCGCGGCCCCGCATGGCCCGGATGCGTTCGGCGGCCTCCCCGGGGCCGGCCGGCTTCCCCCACACGGTGCCCTCGAACGCGAACAACGAGTCGCAGCCCAGCACCAGGGCGTCGTGCACCTGAGCGGCCACGTCGACCGCCTTGGCCCGGGCCAGCGCCGCCACCAGCGCCTCGACGGAGGCGGGACCGAGCACCTCGGCCACCTCGTCCTCGTCGACCTCGCTCACCATCACGATCGGCTCGATCCCGGCGGCCCGCAGCAGGGCCAGACGGGCCGGCGATGCCGAGGCGAGGACCAGCGGGGCTGCCATCGGCCCATCATGGCCGGTGGGCTGCGCCGTCGATGCCACCCGGGGGGCGGACCGCCAGGTGGGGCCCAACTCGACGGGTGTCGGCGCCCGTGGTCGGCCAAACTGGTGGCATGACGAGCGAGCAGCCCGAAGTCACCGGGCCCGTCGATCCTGCGCCCCACGCCGGCACCGAGTCGGCCCGCCGACCGACCGATCTCGCCGAGCGGTTCGACCTGCTGCGCGAAGCCGCCATCCAGGCCGAGTACGCCACCGGCGAGCGGGAGGCCACCGAGGAACTGGCCAAGCGGCACGTGGTCCTCCGCCTGGCCACCATCGTGGTGGGCTTCGTGGTGCTGTTCGGCGGACTGGTGATGATGGTGCTGCCCGGCCCCGGGGTCCTGGGCATCCTCGCCGGCCTGGGCATCCTGTCGCGGGAGTTGGCCTGGGCCGAGCGCATGATCGAATACGTCAAGGAGAAGTCCAAGTACGACGAGCTCAAGACCCAGCCGGCCTGGATCCAGGCCTCCATGTGGGTGGTCACCGTGGGCGCGGTGGCCGGCTCGGCGGTGTACTTCCTCGCCATCCGCTGACCCGCTCCCATCCGGGATTGGGGCGACCGCCTGCAGCGCTCGGTCGACCGCGCACGGTCGGGGGTGTGGTACACCTTGCCGATCCACACGATCGTTCCCGTCCGGCGGGAGCGGGAACGAAAGCGGTGACGCATGCGCGCTCGTAGATTCTTCACCGTGGGTGTGCTCACCCTCGGACTGCTCGCCTCGGCGTGCAGCAGCGGCGGCGACGACGACAACGGCGGTGGGGACACCCCCACCACCAAGGCGTCCACGGGCGCTGAGGGCGCGGTCAGCAGCGTCGAAGACGTGAAGGGCGCGGTCGTGCAGATCGTGGCCACCGGCTCGTTCGTGGAACCGTCCGAGGCCATCGCCGTCAGCGAGACGTTCGAGGGCGCCAGCAGCGGCAGCGGGTTCATCATCGACCCGTCGGGCATCGCCGTCACCAACAACCACGTGGTCACCGGCAACGCCAGCCTCAAGGTGTACGTGGAGGGCAAGGAAGACCCGGTCAGCGCCAAGGTCCTGGGCGTGTCCGAGTGCAGCGACCTGGCGGTGATCGACCTCGAGGGCGACGGCTACCCGTTCCTCTCCTGGTCCAGCGATCCCCCGGCGGTGGGCCGAGACGTGCGGGCCGCAGGCTTCCCGCTCGGCGACCCCGAGTTCACCCTCACCAGCGGCATCATCTCCAAGGAGGACGCCGACGGCGACACCAACTGGGCGTCGGTGGAGAGCGTGGTCGAGCACGACGCCAACATCCAGCCCGGCAACTCGGGCGGCCCGTTGGTCGACTCCGAGACCGGCCAGGTCGTGGCCGTGAACTACGCCGGCGGCGACGTGGGCGGCACCGGCACCTCGCAGTTCTTCGCCATCTCGGCCGCGCTGGCCGAGCCGTTGGTGGAGCAGCTCAAGGAGGGCGACGTCGACTCGCTCGGCATCAACGGCCGGGCCATCTACGACGAGGAGTCGGGCCTGTCGGGCATCTGGGTGTCGGGCGTCGACACCAACAGCCCCGCTGGCGAGCTGGGCCTGCAGGGCGGCGACATCATCGAGAAGATCGAGGGCCTGTCCATGGGCGCCGACGGCACCATGGCCGACTACTGCGACGTCCTGCGCTCGCGCAACGCCGACGACAAGCTGGCCGTGCAGGTCCTGCGCTTCGAGGAAGACGTGCGCCTGTCGGGCGAGTTCAACGGCGACGAGCTGGCCGCCATCGAGTCGCTCGGTAGCGCCGTCGAAGAGGAGACCGGCCCGCTGGAGGCCGGCAGCAGCTACTCCGGGTTCACCCAGGTCTCCGACGACTCGGGCACCATCAGCGTCGAGATCCCCAACGAGTGGACCTCGGTCGACGGGGCCCCGATCACGTTGGAGGGCGGCGGCCAGTGGGCCAACCTCACGGCCTCCACCAACGTGCAGGCCTACAACGAGACCTGGAACACGCCCGGCGTGTCCATCACCGCAGCGGCCGCGGCCGACGTCGACGCCGACCTGGCCACCGTGCTCGGCCAGTTCTCCGAGGGTGCCCTCGGCGCCTGCACCGATGACGGGCAGCAGCCGTACGACGACGGCATGTACACCGGGCTCATCCAGTACCTGAGCAACTGCGGTGGCACCGGTGCCTCGGCCGTCTACATCGCCGCCAGCCCGGCCGACGCCTCGTTCGTGGTGCTGGTCCAGGCCCAGATGGTCACCGAGGCCGACCTGGCCGCACTCGACCAGATCGTGGCCACCTTCATGGTCACCGTCTGACCCAGGAGCGGTCGCAACGCCGCCTCGGGGCGGTGGGTCCAGCCCGGACCCACCGCCCCGAGTCGCGTCCGGGGTCGAACGCCGCCGCCCCGAACCCGCAAACCCACCCGTTCTGGCGTACCTGAGGTACGACCCCCGGACCTGAGCTACGCCAGAAACAGGGGGTCGTGGGAGCTCGGCCCGGCACCCGCAAACCCACCCGTTCTGGCGTACCTGAGGTACGACCCCCGGACCTGAGCTACGCCAGAAGCAGGGGGGGGGTGGTGGGTGCTCGGGCGGTTCGCCGGACGCGAACGGTGGGTCAGCGCTCGGACAGCGCTCGACCGCTGAGGTCGGTCAGCGCTCGGACAGGTGCCGGCGGATCAGCTCGACCTTCTGCTCGCTGTCGTTGGCGTCGGCGCCCTGCTCGGTGAGCAGGGCGGCGCGGTCGGCGTCGGCCTC
>DAIMFV010000012.1:0-1572 GCA_036724365.1 Acidimicrobiales bacterium
GCCGAGGTCCAACCAACATCGACGCGACGACGGGCGACCTATCCGCTCGAGTCCTGAGGGTGGGATCAGCCCGGGACGGCGCGCCGGCCGGTGGCCTCGTCGACCAGCACCGCCATGATCCGTGCCGCCGTGTTCGCCCAGCTGAAGCGGGCTGCGTGGTCCAGGGCACCCGCCTCGAGGCGGGCCCGCAGATCGGCGTCGGTGCACACCCGGGCCAGCAGTCGGGCGACCTCGGCGTCGTCGTCGGCCAACAGGCCGCTCACGCCGTCGGCCACGGCGTCGACGTGGCCGGCGATGCGGGTGGCCACCACCGGCGTCCCGCAGGCGGCCGCCTCGGTGAGCGTCATGCCCCAGCCCTCCCGGACCGAGGTGGACGCCACCACCCAGGCCGAGCGGTACAGGTCGACCAGCTCGTCGTCGTCGACCCGTCCGGCGAAGGTGACGAACTCGTGGGCGTCGAGCTCCCGGACGAGGGCGTCGAGCGCCTCCCGCTCGGCGCCGGTGCCCACCAGCGTGAGGGTGAGGTCGGGCACGGAGGTGCGGGCCTGGGCGACCGCCCGGATCAGGCGGTCGAAGCGCTTCACCGGCATCAACCGACCCACACCGAGCACCAGGGGGTGGGGCGAGCGGGTACCACCCGGGGCGTAGCGGGGGTCGAGCCCGGGGGGCACCACCTCGACCAGGTCGTCGCGGAAGCCCAGTTCGAGCATCTCGGCCTTGGAGGATGGCGACAAGGTGACCATGCGTGACCGGTGGTACAGCGGCGGGGCGATCCGGCTCTCCAGCAGGTTGCCGAGCCGGGCCAGGTTCGGCGGCAGGACCATCTTCCACATCTCGGCGTGGACGTGGTGCAGGAACACCAGGCGGGGGCCCCGTGCCCACAGCGGCGAGAGGAAGGGCATGCCGTTCCAGATCTCGACCAGGGCGTCGCGGCGGCCGTTGCGGCCGGTGGCCTCGGCCAGGGCGGCCCGGGGGAACACGAGGTAGCGGCCCGCCTTGCGCACCACCTCGTAGCCGTCGCGGCGCACCCGGGGCGGGGGGCCCTGCGCGTAGGAGGTGCGCATCGTCACCTCGAGCCCGGCCTCGGCCCAGTGCCGCGCCACCTCGGCGGCGTGCACCTCCGACCCACCGGCCTCGACGTCGTCGAGGTCTCGCCACGCGAGCAGGTGGATCCGGCGCAGACCGGCGCTGGCGGCGAGGTCGCCGATCTTCTGGACGGGGTCTGAGGTCTGGGTCACGGCGATGCGGGAGGTCCGTTTGGTCGGCGCGCGGGGTGGGGCGCTGAGGGTTCGCGGCGGGGCCGGAGGCGTGCAGTACGCTGCGCGACCGGCCTCGGGCCTGGATCCCGGCCCATGAGCACCCTAGTGCCGGCGCGTTCGCGGTCATCGGACCGGCGTGCCGCCCCCCGACCGTCCGCCCCGACCGACCAGCGAGGCTCGCCCACCATGTCGCCCACCCCCGCCACCACCTTCGACGAGGTCGAGCGCGTGGTGGCCGACGTAAAGGGCTGGATGACCTCCGGCCAGGCCCGGCGCCTCTGGGACTGCGCTCGGTCGGTGCCGGCGGGCGGGT
>DAIMFV010000012.1:1582-22917 GCA_036724365.1 Acidimicrobiales bacterium
GAGATCGGGTCGTTCCGGGGGCGTTCGATGGTGGTGCTGGCGTCGGCGGCGGCTCCCGGGGTGGAGCTGGTGGCCATCGACCCCCACGCCGGCAACGACCGCGGCCCCCAGGAGATCAGCGGGTTCGAGGCCGAGGCGGCAGACGACCACGAGGTCTTCAAGGCCAACCTGGAGCACGCCGGCGTGGCCGAGCGGGTGCGCCACGTGCGCAAGTTCTCCAACGACGCCCTGGTAGACGTGCCGGGCGACATCGACCTGCTCTACATCGACGGCGCCCACCGCATGAAGCCGGCGCTCGAAGACATCCGCTCCTGGGGCGCCAAGGTGAAGGCCGGGGGAGACCTGCTGATCCACGACTCCTTCTCGTCGGTCGGGGTCACCGCGGCCCTGGCGGCCTCGCTGCTGTGGTCGGCCGACTTCCGCTACCTCGGCCGCTCGGAGTCCATGACGCACTACCGCCGGGAGCCCGTGCGGGGCGGGGCACGGGCCCGCAACACGCTCGCCCAGCTCGCCCAGCTCCCCTGGTTCGCCCGTAACGTGCTCATCAAGGCGCTCATCGTGGCCAAGCTGGGTCGGTTGACCCGCGTGCTGGGCCACGATCCCCGGACCTGGCCGTACTGAGGAGGCCCCGCATGGAACCCGTGGAACCCGACCGCGACCTGGGCCTCACCATCGTGATGCCGGTCTACAACGAGCGCGAGACGCTCCGGACCGCCCTGGACCGGCTCCTCGCCGTCACCATGCCGGTGCCCACCGAGATCCTGGTGGTCGACGACGGCTCCTCCGACGGCTGCACCGACACCATCGCCGATCTGGTGGACGACGGCCGGGTGCGGCTGCTCGTGCAGAACCCGAACCAGGGCAAGGGCAAGGCCCTCCGCCGCGGGATCGCCGAGGCGTCGAACAGCCTCCTCACGGTGCTCGACGCCGATCTGGAGTACGACCCCGCCGACTTCCCGGCGCTGCTCCGGCCCATCCTCGACGGTGACGCCCGCGTGGTCTACGGCGCCCGTTCCTACGGCGGCCATGCCGCCTACTCGTTCTGGTTCGTGCTCGGCAACAAGATGCTCGCCCTCTGGGCGTCGTTCCTGTTCGACGCCTGGCTCACCGACATCGAGACCTGCCTCAAGGTGGCGCCCACCACCACCTGGCGGGCGCTCGACCTGCAGTCCAACGGCTTCGGCATCGAGGCGGAGCTCACCGGCAAGCTGCTCGCCCGGCGGGAGCGGATCTTCGAGGTCCCGATCTCCTATCGGGCCCGGGGACGCGAGGAGGGCAAGAAGATCCAGTGGACCGACGGCGTGGCCGCGCTCTGGATCCTCGCCCGCATCCGCCTGCGGGGACGCTGAGGAGGGTGGACCTCCGGTCTCGGATCCGTCGCCTCGACGGCATCCGTGGCGCAGCGGTGCTGCTGGTGGTGGTGTACCACGCCAGCTACCTCACGGCCGGTTGGGGCCCACGGCTGCTCCCGGGCGGGTTCGTGGGCGTCGACCTGTTCTTCGTGCTGAGCGGCCTGTTGATCACCCGGCTGCTGCTGGCGGAGCTCGACGGCACCGACCGGATCAGCTTCGCCCGGTTCATGGACCGCCGGCTCCGGCGCCTGTACCCGGCGCTCACGGCGACGGTGGCGGCCGTGGTGGTCCTGCTGATCGGCACAGACGGGGTGGGCCCCGCGGCCGACCAGCTCACCGGACCGGAGCTGGCCCAGGCCGCAGGCGCCACCCTGCTCTACCTCTCGAACCTGGTGCAGGCCTGGGGCTGGCCGTTCCCCGCCGAGTTGTCGCACACCTGGTCGTTGGCGATCGAAGCCCAGTTCTACCTGCTGTGGCCCCTGGTGCTGCTGGCGTTCCGGGCGCTCCGGGTGCCCCGCGTCGCCCAGGTCGGCGTGCTGGTGGTGACCATGGTCGGGGTGGCGTTGCACCGGGCCGCGCTGTGGACCGACCAGGCGCACTACCTGCCCCTCTACCTGCGCACCGACACCCGCATCGACGTGGTCCTGGCCGGGTGCGTGCTCGGGATGCTGGTGCACTGGGGCTGGTGGCGGTCGGCCGTCTGGCTCCGGCTGCCGGCGCTGGCGGGCGTGGCGGTGCTGCTCGCCGCCAGCCTGCTCTCGGAGACGGGCGACGTGCGGATGTACCGGAACCTCGGTCTCAGCGCGGTGGCCGTGGCGGCCTTCGTCGTGGTGGCCTCGGCGCTGCTGGACCCCGAGGGGCCCGTGGGGCGGCTGGCCGGCTGGCGTCCCCTCGCCCTCCTCGGCGATCGCAGCTACAGCTTCTACCTGTGGCACGTGCCCGTCTTCCTCACGGTGGCCCGCCACATCGGCGATCAGCCCGTCGCCCTTCGGGTGGCGTCGGGCCTGGTGGTGACCGCGGTGCTCACCGAAGGGTCGTATCGCCTCGTGGAGTCGCGGTTCCGCCGGGGTGGAGCCCAGTCGGAGCGGCCCACGCTCACCGATCGGGTCGGGGTGTGGGTGGGCCGGCACCGGCGCGGGGTGCTGGTGGGGGCGGTGCTGGTGGGGGCGGCGCCCCTGGTCCTGGCGGTGGTGGCCCTCGGCCGCGTCGCCTGGTACCCGATCGGTGACCTCGCCCAGGCCATGCTGCGCCAGCTCAGCTTCTGGTCCGACCCGCCCCTGGTGGGCCCGGCGGGCCGGATCGGCACCTTCGCCCGCCAGGGCAACCATCCGGGCCCGGCGATGTTCTGGCTCACCTGGCCGGTGTGGTGGCTGCTGGGCCGCAGCTCCTGGGCCTACCAGGCCAGCGTGGCCGCTCTCGTGGTGGGGGCCTACGCCACCGCGGTGGTGGTGGGCCGCCGGGTCCACGGCTGGCTGGTGGGCCTGGCGCTGGCGGTGGTGGGAGCCGTGCTCATGCGGTCCTACGGGGCGGTGGCGCTCACCCAGCCCTGGAACCCCTACGTGCCGCTCCTGCCGTTCCTCGTGTTCGTGGTGGCGTGCTGGGCGGTGGCGTGCCGCCGGTGGCCGTACCTGCCGCTCGCCGTGGCGTCGGGGTCGTTCTGCGTGCAGTGCCACGTGGGCTACGGCCCGGCCGCGGCGGTCGGCCTGGTGGGAGCGGTGGTCCTGGCTCTGGTGCCGGGCCGGTGGCTCCGGGAGACCGGGCGGGTCCAGGTCCCGGCTCGCCAGGTGGCCGGCTGGGTCGGCGCGTCGGTGGTCCTCGGCGTGGTGTCGTGGATCCCGCCGGTGCTCGACCAGATCCGCCACGAGCCGGGCAACCTGTCGATCCTGCTGCAGACCTACCGCGACCAGACGGGCGAGGTGATCGGGCTGCGGGCGGGCACCCGGATCTGGCTCACCCAGCTCGACCCCCTGGGCAACTGGCTGTTCGGCACCCGCCGGATCTCGGCGTCGGTGGTGCCCGGGCTGGTGTTGTTGGCCGGGTGGGCCGGCTCCGCCGTGGTGGCGTGGCGCCGGCGGGTGGGCGCCCTGCTGCGGCTCGATCTGGTGCTGGCGGGGCTGCTCGGGTGCGCCTGGTTCTGGGCCATACGCCTCGACTCCACCCGGTTCCTCTACCTGGTGGAGTGGTTCTGGGTGCTCACCGGCCTGCTCGTGGTGGCGGTGCTGTGGGCCGCCCGCCTGGAGCTGGCGGCCCGGCGCCCCGCCCTGGCCTCGACCCAGGTGGCCACGGTCTCGTTGCTGGCCGTGCTGGCCGTGAGCGCGGCGTCGTTCACCTGGACGGCGGTGGGGGTGGAACCACCCGACATGCGCTACTCCCGGACGGTCGGCGCGCTGGCTCCACCGGTGGCGGAGGCGCTCGACCCGTCGGCCACGTACCTCATGACGTGGGTCGACCCCGATGCCCTGGGCGGCAACGGGTTCGGACTGCTCCTGGAGCTCGAGCGACGGGGCTTTCGGGTGGGCGCGGGGCCGGCCCGCTCGGCCCCGGTGGAACCGCACCGGGTCCTGGCACCCGGCGAGGCCGACGCGGTCGTCACGGTGGTGAGTGGCGACGCCAAGATCGCGCAGGCCCGGACCCTGCCCGGTGCCCGCGAGCTGGCCTACGACGACCACCGAACCGAGGCCGAGCGCGCCGAGTACCTCACCCTGCAGGCCGAGGTGATGGCCGAGCTGCGCACCCAGGGCCTGACCGACGTGGCCGACGGCATCCCCACCAGCATCTGGATCGGTCTCAACGATCCGCGGGTGGTGGGGTCACCGTTCGACAAGCTGGCGAGGATGCTCACCATCGGTCAGGCCACGGCCGTGTTCGTCTCCGACCAGGAGCTGGTGGGGCTGTGACCGAGCGGTTCCGGCGGTGGCTCGCCGCGCTCGACGCCCCCACCCGGCGGTTCCTGGCCGGGCTGGCCCTGGTCACGGCCGTCGCGTTGGCGTTCCGCCTGAGCCTCCTGGGCTCCATCGCCGCCCGGAACCCCGACGGTGGCGACCCGCTCTTCTACCACCTGCAGGCCAACTTCCTGGTCGAGGGCCACGGGTTCTCCGACCCGTTCCTCTGGCTGGAGACGGGGCGGTACGAGCCGGTGGCCATCCACCCCCCGCTCTTCACCGTGTGGCTGGCGGTGGCCTCCGCCCTCGGCTTCAAGGGCTTCCTCGCCCACAAGATCATGTCGTGCATCGCCGGGGCCCTGGCCGTGACCGCCATCGGGGTCCTGGGGCGCGAGGTGGGCGGACGGGGAGCGGTCGGGGCCCGGGTCGGGCTGGTGGCGGCCGGACTGGCCACGGTCTACCCACCCCTCTGGTCGATCGACGGCCAGCTCTGGCCCGAGGGGCTCTTCACGCTGACGGTCGCGGTCACGGTGTGGTGTGCCCTGCGCGCCTGGCGCACCCCCACCCCGGCGTGGGCGGCGGCCACCGGCGTGGCGCTCGCGCTGGCGGCGCTCACCCGGGGCGAGGCCATCATCATGGCGGCGGTGCTCGTGGCACCCATGCTCTTGCTGCGCGACCGTCAGCACCGGCGCAACGTGGCCCACCTGGCCGTGGCCGGCCTCGCCTGCGCCGTGGTGCTGGCGCCGTGGACGGTGCGCAACACGATGCGCTTCGAGGAGTTCGTGCCCCTGTCCACCAACAGCGACGAGGTCCTGGTGTACGCCAACAACCCCTACGCCTACGGCACCGAGGACGGCGGGCGGTTCCTGGGGTTCTGGTTCTACCCGTGGCAGGACCAGCTGCGCGAGCAGTTCGGCGGCGAACCGCCGGGCGACGCGTCCCAGCGGGCCAAGTTCTGGGGCGACCAGGGGCGCACCTACGCCCGCGACCACGCCGACCGGCTACCCGTCGTCCTCGCCGCCCGGCTGGGCCGGGCGTGGAACCTCTACGCACCCTTCCAGAACGCGGCGTTCGACAAGATCGACGGCAAGTCGGAGCGGGTCAGCGTGGCCGGGGTGTGGGCCTGGTGGACGGCGCTCGCCCTGTCGGTGCCCGGCCTGGTGCTGCTGCGCCGCCGGGGGGCCACGGTGCTGCCGTTCGTGGGGCTCGCCGCCACCGTCACCATCAGCTCGCTCTACGCCTATGGCGGCAACCGGTTCCGCACCCCGCTCGACGTGGCCGTGCTCGTGCTGGCGGCGGTGGCCCTCGAGGCGGCGCTCCGTCGGTGGTGGCCGGTCCGGTCGGTGGTGGCATGAACGTCGAGCTGGACATGGTGACCCCGGTCGACGGCGTGGCGATGTCGGACCAGGGTGCACCGGCGCGTCACCGTCGCTGGCGACCGCACCTGCTGGATGTGGTGGCCGTGGGCATCGTGGTGGTGGCGTTCGCCCTGCCCCTCCGAGGGCTGTTGCGCTACCAGGGCCCGCCGATGGAGGAGGGCTTCATGCTCGCCTTCCCCCAGGAGGTGCTCCGCGGCTCGGTCCCCAACGAGGACTTCCTCCACCTCTACGGGCCCGGGAGCCTGTGGGTGCTGGCCGGCGCGTTCAAGGCGTTCGGCACGTCGCTGGCCACCGAGCGCTGGTTCGGCCTGCTCCAACACGCGGGCATCGTGTTCGGCGTGTGGGCCGTGGCCCGGTACTGGGGTCGTCGCACGGCCACCGTCTGCGCGTTGGTGTCCCTGGTGATCGTGGTGCCTCCCATCGGGCTCACGGCCTTGGCGTGGAACGGTGGGGTGGCCCTGGCCCTCTGGGCGGTGTTCACGGCGGCCCGGCCGGGCGTGGTGTCGAACCGGCGGCTGGTGGTGGCGGGCGTGCTCGCCGGGTTCGCACTCCTGTACCGGCCCGACCTGGTGCTGGCGCTCGGCCTGGGGTTGGGCGCGGCCCTGTGGCGACCCACCGTGGCCCGCCTGCGCCCCCTGCTCACCGGCCTGGTGGCCGGCGTCTCGCCGATCCTGGTCCACCTCGCCATGGCCGGCCCCGCCGCGGCCTTCGAGGGCATGTTCGTGGAGCCGGTGTTCCGCCTCCGCCCCGGCCGGTCGCTCCCGGTGCCCCCGTCGTGGGACGAGCTCGACGGCTTCCTGCAGAAGGCGGCGGGGCTGCGCACCCTGGGCTGGTCGCTGCCGGCGCCCACCTCGGCCCAGCAGGTGGCGGTCTGGTTCTACCTGGTGCCGTTGAGCGCGGTGTTCGTGGCCGCCGTGGGGGTGTGGTCGTGTCGGCACCGTCCCGATGATCCCCGCAGCCGCCTCCTCCGGGCGGTGGGCTTCCTCGGTCTGGGCATGCTCACCCAGGCCATGCAGCGACCCGACACCGCCCACTTCGCCTGGGTGAGCTGCATCCCGCTGGCCCTGGTGCCGGTCGCCGTGCACCAGTTGCTGCCCCGCGCCTGGGGTGCCGGTTCGTGGCGGCGGTTCGTGGTGGCCACCGCCCCGGTGGTGTTCGTGGTGGTGGGGCTGATCCCGCACTACACGGTGCGCACCTACGTCGACCTGACCGGGCAGAGCTTCGGACGCAACGTGTTCGGCTACCCCGTCAACCACCGGGGCCGGAACTTCTACTACGGCTCCGCCGATGCGGCGGCCGCCGCCAACGAGTTGGTGGCCGACCTCGGTGCCTGGTCCCAGCCGGGCGAACGCCTGCTGGTGGGGCCGGTCGACTTTCGGTTCACGCCGTACTCCGACGCCTTCTTCTACTACCTGTTCCCCGATCTGGTCCCCGCCACGCGCTACATCGAGATGGACCCGGGGATCGCCAACGCCCCCGATTCCGGCCTGGCGGCCGAGGTGGCGGCGGCCGACTGGTTGATCCTGTCGAACGTCTGGTCCAACTGGGACGAGCCCAACACCTCGCGCGAGCCGGGGTCCGACGAACCCAACCAGGTGGTCCGCGACCGGTTCTGCCTGGTGGGCGAGTACGGCGACCGCGACGGTGAGCCCTGGTTCGAGCTGTACCGCCCCTGCGACCAGGTCGATGCCGCCGATGGGTCCTGACGGTCGACCCCCTCGCTAGGGACGCAAGCGGCTGGACAGGTCGCCCGTCGTCGCGTCGATGTTGGTTGGACCTCGGCTGGCGCCTCGGTTTACCCATCATGCTTGTCTGGTCGGCTCGCCCGTGGGCTCGCCTCCTCAGCCGCGTACGAGGTACACGACCACCTGCACCTCGGCCTCCAGGACCGAGAGGCGTTGCAGGGTGTAGAGGTCGTCGGCGGACAGGCCGGGCACGGTGACCAGGCCCCGCACGGCCAGGTCGGCCAGGGTGCCGTCGGCCAGGGCGGTGAGCGGGTCGGCGGTGGCGTCCCCCACGAGGCGCCGCTCGGCGTCGGTGCTGGCCCGTCGGGGGCCCGGCTCGGCGCCGTCGGCGGCGACGGTCGCTTCGGCGTCGGCCCGACGTCGGTGCAGGTCGGCGCGCTCGGCGGGGGTGAGCGTGGCGGTCTGCGCCACCACGACGGCACCGTCGGGAGCCGGCTGGTCGGGGCCGCTGAGCACCCAGAGCTCGTGGAGGCCGGTCTGGCCCCGGTACCGGCGGGACTCCCGCCACGGGAAGACGGGGGTCGGTGCCCCGGGGTCCACCAAGACGTCGGCGGAGCGCTGGGAGCGGGCGAGCACCACGGCCGATCCGGTGGACAGGTACGGGGTGGCGCCACGGAAGCGCACCACCACCGGGCTGGCGGTGGGCCGGGCCTCGACCGCCGCGGCCAGGTCGCCGGCGATGCGGCGCTGCACGGCCCAGGGCTCCCAGGCCCCGGGACGGGGGAGGACCGCGAGGCACAGGAGCGCCCCGGCCACCAGCACCGGCCCCCGTGGTCGGGTGGCGACCGGGGCCAGCGCATCCCTGGCGCGTGACCGGGCCCGGGGGGGCAGCAGCCGCCAGGCGGCCCACGCCGTCAAGAGCCAGAACACGCCGGCCAGCGGCCACATCCACAGCCCGTAGTACTGGTAGAGCACACCGTCGCTCAGCGGCACCCGCCGGGCGGTGACGACGGCGGCGGCCAGGGCCACGGCCAGGGTGGCCACCACGGCCAACAGGTCCGGGGCTCGGCGTTTGGCGAGCACCGCCAGCCCGCCCAGGACGAGCCACGGCACCGCCAGGAGGACCAGGTCCAGCGGGCCTGCGTCGGGCAGCACCCGCACCAGGTCGCCGTTCGGCCGGAGGCCGGCCAGGGGGACCCCCACCACCCGGGCCAGCTCGGCCAGGCCGTCGGTCCCCACCACCTCGCCGTCGCCGCCCCCCGTGAGCGCCCGCCAGATCTGCCCCAGGTTCCCGGGATCACCACGCAGCTGGTCCACCACGGGCGGCACCCAGAGGACCACGCCCACGCCGAGGGCCCACCAGTGGGGACGCAGGTCGGCGGGGCGGGCACGGGTCGCCCGCCAGATCGCGGCGGCGAGGACCCAGGCCGTGACCGCGCCCACCAGCCCCACGTAGCTCAGGTGGGTCTGGGCCACGAGGCTGCCCGTGACCACCACCCCGACCAGCGACCAGGAACGCCCGGCGGCGGCCGCGGTCGCGCAGGCCAGGAAGGCGGCGAAGGGCAGGACCACCACATAGGGGTTCCACACCGAGACCGGGGCGTCACCGCCCATGCCCCACAGGACGAGGGCCGCCGCCCCCAGGCCGGCTGCGGCCAGGGCCCGGCCCCCGAGGGCGTGCAGGGCCCAGGCCAGCGCGGCCACCGAGCCCACCGCCACCAGCGCGGCGGTGACCAGCGCCCCGGTGGCCGGTCCCGGCCCGAACGTGGTGAGCGGGGCCAGCAGGTAGAGCTCCAGGGGCCCGGGGTGGTGCAGCTCGGGGTCGTCGAGGTGGGCACCCCCCGTGGAGATCATGCCCACCAGGGGTGGGTCGGTGCTGAAGGTGTCGCCGCTGAGGAGCACGATGGTGGCGTCGTCGCTCTCGGGGTACCAGCCCGACCGCAGGTGGTGCACCAGCCCCGTGGCCACCGGCAGGACCGTGAGCGCCAGCAGGGCGCACCAGGTCAGGAGCTTGCGGGCCGCTGGCACGGGCCGAGTGTAGGGATCGCCGGCCGACCGGCCGCGGCTGGGCCCGGCTCCGGGAGCCCGGGGGTCGACCGGTAACGTTGCGGGGTGCGCGTCCTCGTCGTCGTCCCCACGTACCAGGAGGCCGACAACATCGCCGTCCTCCTGCGGGCCGTGCGCGCCACCATGCCGGAGGCCTCCGTGCTGGTGCTCGACGACGACAGCCCCGACGGCACCGGTGCGTTGGCCGAAGAGGTCGGGGCCGAGGTGGGCAACGTGACCGTGCTCCACCGCACGGCCAAGGAGGGGCTGGGAGCCGCGTACCGGGAGGGGTTCGCCTGGGCCCTCGCCCACGACATCGACGTGGTGGTGCAGATGGACTGCGACCTCTCCCACGACCCCGGGGCCATCCCCGCCCTGGTCGAGCGACTGGACCATCCGACCGATCCGGTGGAGTGCGTCATCGGCAGCCGCTACGTGCCCGGCGGGTCCACCCCGAACTGGCCGCTCCACCGTCGCCTCCTGAGCCGCTACGGCAACCGCTACACGGCCGCGGTGCTCGGCCTCGGCGTGCACGACGTCACGTCCGGCTTCCGGGCCTACCGGGTCGAGGCCCTCCGGGCGATCCACCCCGAGACCACCCGCTCCAGTGGCTACGCGTTCATGAGCGAGTTGGCCCGGCGCCTGGCCCACGAGGGTCATCCCATGGCCGAGGTGCCCATCACCTTCGTCGACCGGGCCTACGGCACCTCGAAGATGTCGGTGGCGATCATGGCCGAGTCGCTCACCCTGGTCACCGCGTGGGGCGTGAAGGAGCGGCTGCGGCGGCTACGTCGTCGTGGCCGTCCATGACCCGCACCGAACCGGCGGGCGGGGCCGAGCGGGCGTTCCGGCCGGCGGTGGCGATCGCCGCGCTGGTGGGCCTGGCGCTGCGGGTGGCCTGGGGACAGTGGGTGGCCCGGCCTCCCCAGGGACTGGTCGATCCCGTCCGCTACCTGGGATACGGGCGGGCCATCGCGGACGGACACGGGTTCATCGAGCCCTGGTCGGGCTTCCCCACCGCGTACTACCCGCCGGGCTACCCGTGGTTCCTCGGGATCGTCACCTGGGTCGGCACGCCGTTCACCGACGACCTCCCCCTCCTCGTGGCGATGGTCCAGGCGGCGCTGGGTGCCGTCACCGTGGTGGTGGGCGCCCTGGTGGCCCGGAGGATCGCCGGGCCCCGCTCCGGCATCGCCGCCGCCGTGGGCCTCGCGCTCTACCCGAACCTGATCTTCCACTCCGGTGCCGTCCTCGGCGAGACCCTCTACATCACCCTCTTCCTCCTGTTCATGCTCGTCGCCCTCGGTCGATCGTGGCCGGACGACCTCACCAACCGGCGCGTGCTGGCGGCGGGGGTGGTGCTCGGACTGGCCGTGATGGTCCGGCCGATCTCGCTCGCCGTGCTCCCCGTGGTGGTCGGTGTCTGGTGGTGCGCGATCCGTGACCGGCGCCGTGTCCTGCGGGCGGGCGGCCTCCTGGTGGCGGGGGTGGCGCTGTGCATCGTGCCCTGGACGATCCGCAACGTGATCCGCATGGACGCCTTCGTGCTGTTGTCCACCAACACCGGCGACAACCTCTGCATCGGCCATGCGCCCGACGCCACCGGTGCGTTCTCGGCCAACGAGTGGTGCGCCACCGACCACCGGTTCCTCGACGGTCCTCCGGCCGAGGTGGGAGCCGACCAGGAGAAGACCAGTCGGGCGATCGAGGCCATCTTGGACGACCCGGGTCGGGAGCCGTGGCTGCTGTGGCGGCGGTTCTGGTTCATGTGGGTGCGCGATGGCGACCACGACGGTGTCATCGCGGTGCAGTCGTACCGGCTCGACCCGTTCCTGGACCGGTCCACGGAGGCGCGGCTGGCCTACACCGCCGACGTGGCCTACTGGCTGGTGCTCGCCACCGGGCTGGCGGGCACTGCGGGCCTGGTGGTGCGGCGCCGTCCCGAGGACCTCTTCCTGGTGGGTTCGGCGCTCATGACCGCACTGGTCCCGCTGGCGTTCTTCGGCGACACCCGCTTCAAGGTCCCGGTCATCCCGCTGCTGATCATCGCGGCGGCCACCCTGCTGCGGGAGCGCCAGGAGACGGTGGGTGGCGTGGCGGCGCCCGCCGGCGGCGGACCGGAGGCGTCTGAGCCCGAGGAGGTCAGCCTGCCGGCGGGCGGTGCTTCTCCAGCGTCTCCCGGCTGATCACCGGCGCGTCGCGCCCGGTGCCGTGGCTACCGGCGGGGCGGTCGGTCGGTCGTGGCGAGGTGCCCTTCTCCTCGTGGTACTCCTCCTCCACGTTCACCTCCCACACGTCGTGGGTGGATCCGGTGAGGATGTTCTCCACGGTGAGCATGGCCGTGAACATGGAGTGGTCCTGGTTGTTGTACCGGAACATCCCGTTGCGGCCCACCGGGTGCACGTTGGCCGTGTGCTCGGCCAGCCAGCCCCGGAGCACGTCGACGTTGGCGCGGTAGCGGTCGTCGTAGATCGGGTAGGCCTTGGCCTGGCGGACCACGAAGCCGTCCTGGATCTGACCGGCCTTGGCCAGGCCCAGGTGCTCGAGCTCCTTCTTGGCCCGCTCGATGAGGACCTCGTCGGGTGACGACCACTCGTCGTCTCCCTCCCACACCGTGTACTCGAGGCCGAGGGTGTTGAAGCCCGGCTTCACCATGTACGGCGACCACGAGCCGAAGTTCTGGATGCGCATGGTCCGCACGTTGGGATCGTGGATGTAGATCCAGTTGTCGTCGAAGTCGACCAGCGCTTCAGGCAGCACCAGGGCCACGATCAGGTAGTCGCGGTAGCGGAGATCGCCGGCTGCGTTCTTCACCGCGTCGGGAACCGGCGGGTCCATGGCCTCGAGCAGGTGCGAGATCGGCATGGACGAGATCACGTCGGTGCACGGGTGCTCGGTCTCGGTGCCGTCCGCGGCCCGGGCCACCACCGACGTGGCGCGCCCGCCGTGGTGGCGGACCTTGGTGACGAGGGTCTCGGTGATCACCCGGCTGCCGTCGGCCTCGACCTTGTCTCGGCAGACCTCCCACATCATCCCCGGGCCGTACTTCGGGTACTGGAACTCCTCGATGAGGGAGGTGATCTCCTTCTGGTTCCGCTTGGGGGTGAGCGCGTGCATGATGGCGTTGCCGAGGGAGAGGCCCTTCACCCGCTGGGCGGCCCAGTCGGCCGGCATCTCGCTCACGGGGACGCCCCAGAGCTTCTCGGTGTAGGTCTTGAAGAACGTGCGGTAGAGGCGCCACCCGAAGCGGGCCACCAGCCAGCCCTCGTAGTTGGTCTGGTCCTTGGGGGGGCGCACCTGGGCCGCGGCGTAGGACGCCACGCACCGCACCGCCTCCACCGGTCCGAGGTTCTTGAGGGCGTTGGTGGCCTTGATCGGGTAGTCGTAGTACTTGCCCTCGTAGAAGATGCGGCTCTTGCGCGGCCGCATCAAGAAGTCCTCGTCGGGCAGGATCTCGTGCCAGAGGTCTTCCACCGGCTGCACCTTGGTGAAGAACCGGTGGCCGCCGATGTCGAAGCGCCAACCGTCGCGCTGAGCCGTTCGGGAGATGCCGCCCACCTGTTCGTCGGCCTCGAGGATGGTGCTCGCCACACCCGCCTTGTGGAACTGGAAGGCCGCGGTGAGGCCGGCTGGTCCGGCGCCGATGATCACCACCTGGTGGGCCGAAGGGTCCGCTCCCGCGGGATCGGCATCGATCGAGGCGTCGGACGAGGCGTCGGTCTCGGGCGGCGTCATGGTGGGAGCTGGTCCTCTCGCGGTCGTGGCAGACTCGGCGCCGTGACCGTTTCCGGTGTCCTCCGACCAGTGGCCCCCGGTACGGTCGGGGAGGGGCGGTGACACGTCGGGAGGCCCGGCGCAGCCCGCACGACGCTAGCGAAGCCGCACGGCCGCAGGTGCATTTCCCGGGCCTCGAGGCGATCCGGGCGTTGGCCGCCTCCATGGTGGTCGTCCATCACGTGGCGTCGCTCGCCGGGCCCCGGGCCGGGTTGGTCGCCACCCCCGCCGAGGTGATGGACGCGGGGGTCGCGGTGTTCTTCGTGCTGTCGGGCTTCTTGATCTTCCGTCCGTACGCCACGGGCCTCATCACGGCCCGGGGCGGCCAGCCGGCGGTGGCGTTCTGGTGGCGCCGGATCCTCCGGATCGTGCCGGCCTACTGGGTGGCCCTCACCGTGTTGTGGGCGGCCGGCAACCTCCACCTCGGAGACCAGTGGTGGAAGCACTACCTCTTCCTCCAGCCGTTCTCCCGGTACACGGCCCTGGTCGGTCTCGTGCCGGCGTGGAGCCTCAGCACCGAACTGTGCTTCTACCTGCTGGTGCCCCCGCTGGCCGCCGTGGTGGGCCGGGTCCTGGCGGCGCGGTTCCCGGGTCCCGGTCACGCCCGGGAGCGGGCGATGGTCGTCGCCACGGTGGTGGTGGCCCTCGCCGCCCTGGGACCCCTGGCCCGGGCCACCGCCCCGTCCTGGGCGGGCGACGAGCGCGCGCTGTCCTTCCAGTGGTTGCCCACCAACCTCGACCTCTTCGGCGCCGGGATGCTCCTGGCCGTCGCCTCGGCGTGGACGGCCATCGACGTCGGCGCCCGGGCGCGTGCCGACGCGGTGGCCCGTCGGGCGTGGCCGTGGTGGGTCCTGGCCACCGTCGTCTTCGTGGCCTACGCCTACCTGGTGGGCGGGGTGGACTTCGCCGTCGGCTACCAGGGATGGTCCTGGCAGCGGCGCCAGGTCACCTTCACCCTGTGCGCCCTCCTGCTCCTGGTTCCGGCGGTGTTCGGACCTCAGGACCACGGCCTCCTGCGCCGGCTGTGGGCCTGGCGTCCGGTGGTGTGGGTGGGCACGGTGTCCTACGGGCTCTACCTGTGGCACGTGGGCGTGCTGGAGCGTCTGGTCGATCGCCCGCCCGGCCTGGCCGGCGCGGGAGAACCGGGGTGGGACGGATGGCTGCCCGACCGCATCGACCCGCCGTCGTTCGCGGTGCTCCTGCTGGCCACCTTCGCACTGGCGCTCGGTATCGCCGCGCTGAGCTGGTACCTCCTCGAGCGACCGCTCCAACGCTGGAAGAGCGCACTCGATAGCGTCGGCGCCCGTGGCTGAGCACGCGGAAACCGGGCGAGGCCGGGGCGATGCGCCGGTCCCATCGGGCGCTCGACGGACGGGGGCGGCCGTGGTCCTCGTGGCCCTCGGGGTCGTGGCGGCGGTGGGTGCCTGCCTCCGGTTCGTGACCTCCTCGCCGCTGTGGCTCGACGAGGCGCTGAGCGTGAACATCGCCCGCCCGCCGCTCGACGAGGTCTCCGGCGCACTGCGCCGTGACGGCCACCCGCCGCTGTTCTACCTGTTGCTGCACGGCTGGATCGCCGCCGTGGGTGACTCCGACCTCGCGGTGCGAGCCCTGTCGGGGCTCTGGGCCGTGGCCCTGCTGCCCCTGGTCTGGATCGCCGGGCGACGGGTGGGGGGGCGCCGCACCGCAGCCTGCACGGTGGTGATCCTCGCGTTGTCGCCGTTCGCGGTCCGCTACGCCACCGAGGCCCGCATGTACGCCATGGTCTCGGTGTTGGCCCTGGTGGGATGGTTGGCCGCCGACTCGGCCTGGCGCCGGCCGGGTCTCGTGCCCCTCGCCGGGGTGGCGGTCTGCTCGGCTCTCCTCTTGTGGACGCACTACTGGTCGATCTGGTTCCTCGCGGTCGGTGCGTCGCTCCTGGCCGTGCTGGCCTGGCGGGCGAACGCCGGCGGTGATCGGGCGGCCCGTTCGGCGGCGCTTCGCATCCTCGCGGCCGTTGGCGTCGGCGGGCTCACCTTCGCGCCCTGGTTGCCCACGCTCTGGTACCAACGAGCGCACACGGGCACGCCGTGGACCAGGCCGTCGCGGCCGGCCGAGGTGCTGAGCACCCTGGCCTCCGATCTCGGCGGCGGCGGCACCGGCGAGGCCGCGGTCCTGGGCTGGCTCGTCCTGGTCCTCGCTGCGGGCGGGTTGTGGCTCCGGGTGTCGACCCCCTGGGAGCTCACGGCCGACCTGCGCCGTCCTCGGGGGCCGGCGGCGCTGAGCATGGCGGTCCTGGCCGGCGGCACCCTGGTCGTCGGCGGGCTCGGCGGCTCCCTCACCGGGGCGGGCTTCGCCAGCCGCTACGCGTCGGTGGTCCTGCCCTTCGTGGTGGTCCTCGCCGCCACGGCGGTGGCCGAGTTGCGGCCCCGTGCGCTCGGTGTCTCCGTCCTCGGTCTGATCGGGCTGCTCTCGAGCCTCGGCCTGGCCCGAAACGTCACCGACGATCGGTCCGACGCCCGCCGCAACGCCGAGGCGATCACCGCGGCGGCCGAGCCCGGCGACCTGGTCGTCTACTGCCCGGACCAGAGCGGGCCGGCCACGGCCCGGGAGCTGGGCGACGGGTTCGAGCAGGTGACCTTTCCCGTCTTCGCCCCGCCCGATCTGGTCGACTGGGTCGACTATGCGGAGCGCAACGCCGCCGTGTCGCCCGAGACGTTCGCGAGCGAGGTGCTGGAGCGGGCCGAGGGTCGCTCGGTGTTCCTGGTGTACTCGGTGGCCGTGCACAGCCACCGCGACATCTGCCCCGCGGTGTTCGACGAGCTCGGTCGGGTGCGGCGTTCGGAGGTGCTCACCACCGCCACCGAGTCCCCCGAACCGGCCGGGGTGGTCCGCTTCGCGGCCGGGCCCTGACGAGAGGGAACCGTGGGCCCGGCCAGCGGCCGGCTCGTCAGTCCTTGGTGGCCACCGCGTTGGGCGTCACGTTCATCTTCGGCTCGTAGTCGGCGGTGGCCACCTCCCGGGCCTCGCCACCGAGCTCGGCCCGGAGCGAGGCCCGACACGATCCGCAGGGGCCGTAGTACGCGTCGGTGACCGTCGCCTGGCAGCGGGGGCAGGTGAAGTCGAGGTCGGCGGGCACCGGGTCGGTCAGGGGCACCGGGCCAGCCTCGCGCGGTGGCCGGTCCGCCATGGTCATGCCGGGAGGGCGTGTCGGGCCGGGTCGCCGGCGGCCACCGTGGGTTCGAGGTCCAAGCCGACCTCGACGCGTCGGATCGCCACCAGCTCACAGGTACGGAAGCTCGCCACGCGGGTGCTCCAGGTGTCCACCACGCTCCGTCCCGAGCCGGTGCGGAAGAACGTGGTCATCTGGCCCTCCTGCTGGTAGGCGTCGGCACCGTCGATCACCTCGGTGGTGCGGTCCTTCAGGGTGAGCTGGTAGCTGGCCACGGTGGGACCTCCTCGTCGGTCACCGTCAAACCTACGACGGGGCCCATGTGGGAAACGAGAGGTCCAACCCTGTGGATTGCGCCGGTTGTCCACAGGCACGCGGGCGGCGCGGTGGCGCGACGGCCGGTCAGGTGGTCGGGGCGTACCGGGGGCCGTGGGCGGGGGCGTGGAGTCCGCCCACTGCCACCAGCCGGACCACGCGGGCCCGGTGGCCGGCCCACGGCTCGAGCGCGGCCAAGAGGGCCTCGTCGTCGTCGGTCGCCGTGCCGGTGAGGGCGAAGGTCACGTCGGCGGCCAGCCGCGGGTCGCCCACGGGCACGGCGTCGGCGTCGCCCAGGGCGGTCATGGCCACCCGGGCCGCGGCCCACGCGCCCACGCCGGCGACCTCCCGCAGGCGCTGGTGGGCGGCGGCCGGGGGCAGCAGGGCCAGGGCATCGAGCCGGCGGGCGCTGGCGGCCAACCGCCGGACCAGATCGCCCCGATCCTGTTCCACGCCGGCCAGGTGGAGCTCGTAGTGCGACGCGCCGGCGAGGCGTTGGGGGTCGGGCGGGAGCAGGAGCCCCATCGGGCCCGGGGCGGGGTCCCCCCAGCGCTCGGCCACCTGCTGGTGGGCGCGGTGGGCCTCGAACGGGGTGACCCGCTGTTCCAGCACGTGGGCGATGAGGGCCTCGGTGACAGAACCGGTACGGGTGATGCGCAACCCCGGGAACCGGTTCCAGAGGTCGGCCACCGGTCCGTGGGCGGGTCGGAAGCCCGAGTCGTCGTCGGTGGAGCCGATCAGGTTCGGTGCGGCGTCGAGCGCGGCGTCGGCGCCCTCGCCCCAGGCGGTGGCCTCGACCCGGTCGGGGTGGGTGACCAGGCGGATCGTGGCCGGTCCGGCAGGCGAGCGCCACGCCCGCCACACCACGCCGTCGACCACCCGGCACGAGGGGTCGTGGGGTCCGTGACGGAGCGGCTCGGTCGTGCGCACCACGTCGAGCGGCGCGGCCAGGGCGATGGTGCGCCGGGTCCCTTCGTCGGCCTCGACGCTCACTGCGGCGAGGCCACCGCGTCGCGCGCCCAGGCGTAGTCGGGCTTTCCGCTGGGGCTGCGCTGCACCGCATCGACGGTGACCAGCGCCCGAGGAAGCTTGTAGCGGGCCAGGTGGCGGCCGCCGACCTCCCGCAGCTCTTCGAGGGTGACGGACCGACCGGGACGGACCGCCACCACGGCCGTGACCTCCTGGCCCCACTGCTCGCTCGGTCGCCCCACCACCAACACGTCGAAGACGGCCGGATGGTCCTTCAGTGCCTGCTCGACCTCCTCGGCGAAGACCTTCTCGCCGCCGGTGTTGATGGTGACCGATTCCCGACCCAGCAGTTCGATGCTCCCGTCGGGCCGGCGGCGGGCGCGGTCGCCGGCCACGGCCCAGGTGGTCCCGTCGATGCGGGGAAAGGTGGCGATCGTCTTGTCCGGATCGCCCAGGTAGCCGCGGGGGACACGGCCGCCCTGGCCGAGCCACCCCACGGTGTCGTCATCGTCGGCCAGCACCCGGCTGCGGTCCTCGCTGAGGACTGCGGCGGTCGCCGCAGGTACGAACCGGCCGGCGCCCCCGGGGCGGTCGGCAGACGTGGTGGCCACCGCCTGGCGACCGGTCTCCGACGACCCCAGGACGTCGATGATGCGAAGTTCGGGCAGGAGGCGCAAGAGGTCGGCCTGGACCGAGGGCGACAAGATCGCCCCTCCGGTGAGGAGGTGGCGGAGCGACGACAGATCTCGTGGACGGTGGGCGAGCTCGTCGGCCAACGGCCGGGCGAACGCGTCGCCCACGATCAGGAGGGAGGTGACCCGGTGGCGCTCGCAGGTGTCCAACACGTCGCCGGGATCGAAGTGGTCGGTGTGGTCCTGGATGACCACCGTGCCGCCACCGATCCAGCAGCTCAGCGCGTTCCAGTGGGCGGCGCCGTGCATGAAGGGGGGAGCCGGCAGCGCGGCGAGGTGACGGCCCCGGGCCGCTTCCACCAGCTGGTCGAGGTGGGCGATCTCGCTGCCGTCGGGAGCGCGGACGCCGAGCGCGGCCACCAAGAAGTCGGCCTGGCGCCACAGGACGCCCTTGGGATTGCCGGTGGTGCCACCCGTGTACAGGATGTACAGGTCGTCGGGCAGCCACTCGACGTCGGGTCGTTCGGCTGAGGCGCCGGCCAGCGCCGCCTCGTAGTCGAGCGCCCCCTCCAGCAGCGGGTGGTCGGTGTCGTCGTCGACGCAGATCAGCAGCGGACGGTGGGGGAGCAGGTCGAGTGCAGCCGCCAGGGTGTCGCTGAAGCACCGCTGGTAGACCACCGCAGCGGCGCTGGCGTCGGCGAGGACGTAGGCCAGTTCCTCTGGTCCGTACCGGTAGTTGACGTTGACGGCGGCGGCCCCGGCCTTGGCCGCGCCCACCATGGCTTCGAGGTACGCGTTGCCGTTGGTGGCGTAGAGCGCCACGTGGTCGTGCGGGGACTCCCAGCCGGCATGGTCGGCGAGGACGCCGTGCCGTCCGAGGCCGTGGGCCCCGAGCAGGTTGGCGAAGCGCCGGGTGCGGTCGGAGACCTGCGCCCACGTCCACGACCGATCGCGCCAGACCAGGCAGGGCTCATCGGCGAGGTTGGCGGCCAGGGCCTCGTGGATGGCGGCGAGGTTCAGCTCCACGGGGCGCGCACCGGCTCAGGCGGCGGGTCGCTCGGTCACCTCGACGGTGTCGATGGTGTCGCCCACGCCGATCGCCTGGGCCACGTCGACGCCCTGGGTGACGTAGCCGAAGAGGTTGTAGAGCTTGTCGAGCTTGCGGGTGCAGTCGTCGATGCAGATGAAGAACTGGCTGCCGTTGGTGTTGGGGCCGGCATTGGCCATGGCCACGGCCCCGACCGTGTACTCGGCCTTCACCGGCTCGTCGTTCCAGCGGTAGCCGGGACCGCCGCGACCACTGCCCTCGGGGTCGCCGCCCTGGATCACGAAGCCCGGGACCACGCGGTGGAAGGTGAGCCCGGTGTAGAAGCCCTGGCGAGCCAGCACCACGAAGTGGTTCACCGAGTTCGGTGCGAGCCGCGGGTCGAGGTCCATCACGATCGCGCCCTTGGGGGTGCCCAGGGTGACGGTGTAGATGGTGTTGGTGTCGATTTCCATCGCAGGGGGCTTGGCCATGGCGCCATCCTGCCAGGTGGCGGCGACGGTCACCGCACCCGGTGGACCGGTCGGTCAGGTCCGCCGCGGCTCCACCACCTCGGCGAGGACGCGGGTCACGTCCGAGGGCTCGACGCCGGCGCTCGTCCAGCCACCGGTGGCCAGCACGAGGGCGGCGACGACCGCCTCGGCGGCCAGCAGCAGGGCCGGGTCGCCCCCGGCCACGGCTTCGGCCCAGCGGTGGCGGAGTCGGTGCAGGAGCGGGTGGTCGAGGCCTCCGCTGCTGGTGAGGAGGCGCCAGGCCTCACCCTCCTGCTCCACGAACGAGAACACCCCGTCCACCAGGGCTGCCACCCTGCCGCGCGGGGTGGTGGCGCGCTGCAGGCCGTGCGCCACCCAGTCGTCGAGGCGCCGGATGACCCGGATCTGGATGGCGTCGATGAGACCGCGACGGTCTCCGAAGTAGGCATGGACCAGCGGCCTGGACGTGCCGGCGGCACGGGCCACGTCTTCGAGCGAGGTGGTGACGGGGTCCTGCTCGGCGAGGAGCAGCTCGGCCGCGTCGAGGATGAGGGCCCGACGGACGTCGGGGGGGAGGCGAGCCGCCCGGCTCAGGAGGCCGCCCCGGTGACCGCCACGTGGGTCTCCACCTCGCCAGGGGCGAGCGGGTGGTGGCACGCCACGAACTGGTCGTCGGCCACCTGGGTCATCACCGGGACCTCGTCACGGCAGCGGTCGTCGGCCCGCGGGCAGCGGGTCCGGAAGCGGCAGCCCGACGGTGGGGAGAGCGGCGACGGGATCTCACCGGCGAGGGTCTGACGGGCGTCGGGCCGGATGGTGGGATCGGGCACCGGGATCGCGCTCAGCAGCGCCGCGGTGTAGGGGTGGGCCGGGTGCTGGTAGAGCACATCGGGATCGCCCACCTCGCAGAGTCGGCCCAGGTACATCACCGCGACGCGGTCGCTGATGTTCTTCACCACGGCCAGGTCGTGGGCGATGAAGATCAAGGTGAGCCCGTACTGGGCCTTCATGTCCTCGAGCAGGTTGAGGATCTGGGCCTGGACCGAGACGTCGAGGGCAGACACCGGCTCGTCGCACACGATGAGCTGGGGTTCGGTGATGACCGCCCGGGCGATGGAGATGCGCTGGCACTGTCCACCCGAGAACTGGTGCGGGCGACGACCGCGCACCACCGCGGGATCCATGCCCACGGTGAGGAGCATCTCGTCGACCTTGGTCTGGCGCTCGTCGCCCGTGGCGGTCTTCCAGATGTCGAGGCCCTCGGCCACGATGTCCTCGATCCGCCGACGCGGGTTGAGCGACGAGATCGGATCCTGGAAGATCATCTGCAGGCGGGTGCGGGTCTGGCGCAGGGCCGCACCCTCGAGTGCGGTGAGGTCGGTGCCTTCGAACACCACCGATCCGCTGGTGGGGGCCGGGAGCTGCATGATGGCCTTGCCGGTGGTGGACTTGCCGCAACCGGATTCGCCCACCAGACCGAGTGTCTCACCCGGCAGCACGTCGAGGTTCACCTCGGTGACCGCGTTGACCTTCTGCCCGCGCCCGGCCGGGAACTCCACGACGAGGTCCTCCACCCGCAGGAGCGCCCGCTCGGGGTCCCGGAGGTGTGCCTTGCCGGTGCCGGCCATGTCAGTT
>DAIMFV010000012.1:22927-26229 GCA_036724365.1 Acidimicrobiales bacterium
AGTAAACGCCTCCGGTGGGGGTGGCGCCGGTCGTGCCGGCGCCCGTGGTCGTCGGGGTGGTGGTGTCGTCGGCCGCCACGCGGGGCGGCCGGCCGTCGACCTTGATCCCGGGTGTGGGCACGGGGGTCTCGCCGACGGGGAAGTGGCAGGCGAAGACGTGGCTCGGATCGTCGGCATCGGCCTGCAGTGGCGGGTCGTCGGTGTGGCAGATGTCCTGGGCGTAGCCGCAGCGGGGGGCGAACGAGCACCCCTCGGGCACGTTCACCAGGTCCGGGGGCCGGCCGCTGATGGCGTCGAGGCGGGTGTGCTTGTCCATCTCGAGCTTGGGGATCGAGCGGAGGAGGGCTTCGGTGTAGGGGTGGCGCACCGCGGCGAACAGACGGGCCGAGGGGGCCTTCTCCACGATGCGGCCGGCGTACATCACGGCGATGTCGTGGGCCCGACCGGCCACCACGCCCAGGTCGTGGGTGACGAGGATCATCGCCATCTGGCGGTCGCGCTGGAGGTCTTGGAGGAGGTCGAGGATCTGGGCCTGGACCGTCACGTCGAGGGCGGTGGTGGGCTCGTCGGCGAAGAGCATCCGGGGACCACAGGCCAGGGCGATGGCGATCATGATGCGCTGACGCATGCCGCCCGACATCTCGTGGGGGTACTGGCGCAGGCGTCGGGCCGGCTCGGGGATGCCCACCGAGGTGAGCAGGGCGAGCGCGGTCTCGCGGGCCTGCGTCTTGGACATGTCGATGTGCTCGTGCAGCGATTCGGTGATCTGGCGCTCGATCCGCAGCACCGGGTTGAGGGCGGTCATCGGATCCTGGAAGACCATGGCCATCTTCTGGCCCCAGTAGCGGCGGAGCTCCGAGGACGGGAGGTTCAAGATCTCCTCGCCCTGGAACCGCACGCTGCCGGTGCGGCTGGCGTTGCCGGGCATGAGGCCCATGATCGAGCGGGACAGCACGGACTTGCCCGAGCCCGACTCGCCGACCACGCCGAGCGTGCGGCCTCGCTCGAGCGAGAGTGACACGCCGCGTACGGCGTTGACGGTGCCGCGCTCGCTGGAGAAGCGGGTGACGAGGTCGGTGACCTCCAGGACGGTTGCGTCGGGGTCGTTGCTCACAGTGCGCTCTCCCGCACGTCGAACCGGTCACGGATGAGGTCGCCCAGGTAGTTGAGCGACATGACCGTGAAGAAGGTGGCCACGATGGGGATGAACATGATGAACGGCGCGTCTCGCATGGCGGACTTGCCGTCGTTGATCATCACGCCCCAACTGGGGTTGGGTGGGTCGACGCTGGCCCCCAGGATGGCCAGACCACCTTCGGCCACGATGGCGATGGCGATGCCCAGGATGGCGATGTAGCCCATGGCGGGCAGCACGTTGGGGAGGATCTCCCGGAACAGGATGCGGCCGTGGGCGGCCCCCTGGGACCGGGCGGCGGTCACGAAGTCACGCTGGGCCCAGGCCATGGTGTTGCCGCGGGTGATCCGGGCCAGCAGCGGGATCGACACCACCCCGAGGGAGATGATCAGGATCCAGATGGTGGGGAGGCGGAAGGCGTCGTCGTCCTGGACACCGCCGCCCTTGAGGACGGCGACCAGGGACAGCGCCAGCACCAGGGCGGGGATGGCCAGGAGGATGTCGAAGAGGCTCGAGAGCACCTTGCCGATCCAGTTGCGGAAGTACCCGCTGAGGAGCCCGAGCAGCCCACCGACCACGAAGCCCAGGGCGACGGCGCCCACCGCGATGGTGAGCGACGCCCGGGCTCCGTAGATGGTGCGCGAGAGCATGTCGCGGGAGTTGTTGTCGGCGCCCAGGAGCAGCCCCTCCTGGCCGGGCGCCATGCGGGGGAGCGAGGCCACCTCGGCGGTGGGGTCCTCGAGCGGGAGGAAGTCGGCGAAGATCGCCGCACCCACGATGAGGACGAGCCAGGCGATGGCGAGGTAGGCGCCGACGGGGAGCCGCTTGGACGGCTCCACGGGATCGTCTGACGGTGGCGGCGTACTCATGCCGAACGCTCCCTGATGCGCGGATCGAGCACGGTGTAGAGCGCGTCGACCGCGAAGTTGATGAGGACGAAGACGATGGCGATGATCGCCACCAGGCTCTGGAGGGCCTCGTACTGCCGGCTGAGCACCGCCTCGCCGAGCAGCACGCCGAGTCCGGGGATCGACAGCAGGTACTCGACCACGAGGGTGCCGCCGATGAGGTTGCCCATGCTGAGCCCGGTGACGGTGAGCAGGGTGAGGCTCGACGGGCGCAGCGCGTGTCGCCACAGCACCCGGCCGTTGGAGATGCCCTTGGAGCGGGCCATCAAGATGAAGTCCTCCTGGAGGGTGGCCACCAGGTCGGACCGCAGGAGGCGCATGTACACGGCCACCTGTCCGGCCGCCAGCGACATGACCGGGATCGCCACCGACCGGAAGTGCTCGGCGGGGTCCTCGGTGAGCCGCACGTAGCCCTGGGTGGGTAGCCAGCCCATCTTCACGCCCAGGTAGTACGTGAGGATGAGGGCGATGGCGAAGCTCGGTAGGGAGATCAGCGCGAACGCGGTGGTGTTGATCACCTTGTCGACCCAGCCGCCCGAGCGGTAGGCCGCCCAGATGGCAAAGGGTATGGCGATGGCGAGCGCCACCACCTGTGTGTAGAAGATGAGCGAGAGCGACACCGGCCACGACTCGCCGAAGCGGGTGGCCACGGCCTCACCGCCGGTGGCGCTGTAGAAGTTCCCCATGTCGCCGGACAGGAAGTCCTTGGCCCACTCGAACCAGCGGACGGGCAGCGGTTCGTCGAGGTTGTTGGCCTCTCGGAACGCCTGCTGCTGTTCGCCGGTCTGGTCGAACGGGATGACGATGACCTCGGGCTTGCCCGGGACCAGGCTCATGAGCCCGGCGGTGAAGAAGGACACCACCAGGAAGACCACCGCCAGTTGCGCCAGTCGTTGTGCGAGTACTCGCATGTCGTCCTCTCACAGGTCAGCCGGACCGGGCGCGACGGCCCGGCCCGGCTGAGCCAGCGTGGGTGCTACTGCTCGATCCAGAGACCGAGGAGGGAGTGGGCGGTGGCCAGGCCCTGGTTGGGCTGCCGTGCCGGGTCGTCGGTGGTCGCCTCGCCGGGCTGGGACGGATCCTCGCCGGGGAGCGGCGGCCCGAAGATGTTGTGCACCTCGGGGGCGGTGACCACGGCCCACGGGGTGAACCACGCCCACATGCCGAAGACCTGGGTGGCCATCCGGCGGTTGACGTCCTGGTAGATGGCCTTGCGCTTGGCGGGGCTCTTGTCGCCATGGCCCAGCAGGGGCAGCAGG
>DAIMFV010000012.1:26239-29051 GCA_036724365.1 Acidimicrobiales bacterium
AATAGAGCGGCGAGGGGCGGCCGACGAAGTTGGCGAGGAGGTCGTTGAGCTCGGGGTCGTCCCAGCCGCCGAAGTTGACGGGGTTGCCCTTGCCGTACCACCAGACGTAGTTGAGGTCGGGGTCGCCACCGGGGTAGTTGCGGAACACCATCGCCTGGTAGTCGCGGGCGATGGCCCGGTCGATCAGGTTGGCCTGCTCGATGGTCTCGATCTTCACGTCGATGCCCACGGCGGTGGCCCGCTGCTGGATGAGCTCGGCGATCCGCTTGACCGCCGGGTCGGTGGTGGAGGCGATGGTGAAGCTGGCCTCCGCACCGGGCGTGTCGGCGAGGTACTCGGCGATGAGCTGCTTGGCCGCGGCCACGTCGAACTTCGGGAAGCCCGGATCCTCGAGGAACGCCATGGAATCGGGGCTGAACGGCCCCTCGGCCACCGTGGGCAGGCCGGCGTTCACGCGGCGGTTCACGTCGGCGCGGTCGGATGCCATGGCGAGGGCCTGGCGCATGCGGACGTCGTTGAAGGGCGGGATGGTGTTGTTCAGCTGGATGAACGCCACCTCCGCGGTGTCCTCCGAGACCAACATGTTGACCTTGCCGTCGTCTCGCAGCTCGCGGAACTGGGCGGAGATCTTCTCGCCGTCGCTGGTGTGGATGATGTTGAAGGCGCCGCTCTCCACGGACTGCGCCCGCACGGTGCTGTCGGGGCTGGGCCGCAGCTCGATCCCGTCGACGTAGGGGTAGGGCTCACCGTCGGGTGCGATCTGCCAGTAGGCCTCGTTGCGCTCGCCCACCAGCTTCTGGTTCTTGGTCCAGCTGACGAACTTGAACGGGCCGGTGCCGATGGGCTTGTTCGAGCAGCCGTCCTCGGGGGCGTCGAGCTGGGCCTGGGCCATGATGCCGAGGCGGGACGACGAGAAGAGGAAGGCCGGGAAGCTCACCCAGGGGCGGGCGGCGGTGACCTTCACGGTGAGGTCGTCGACCACCGTCACGTCGGCGATGTCTTGGAGCACGAAGCTGAACAGCAGCGAGGGCCGACCCTCGTACTTGCCGCGGTAGGCGTCGAGGTTGTTCTTCACCACGGTGGCGTCGAGGTCGGAGCCGTCGTGGAACTTGATGCCCTCGCGGAGGGTGATCGTCCACTCGGTGTAGTCGGCGTTGGGCTCCACCGACTGGGCGAGGTAGGGGCTGTAGCCACCATCGTTGTTCGGCACCGTGAGGGTGTCGTAGAACGCCCGCACGGCGAGCATGCCGGAGATGGCGAGCTGGGCCGACGAGAGGCAGAACCCGGCGGTGGACTCGGCCTCCACGCCATAGATGAGCGTGCCACCACGCTGGGGATCGCCGGCATCGGCCAGACCGCTCTCGCCGGCCGAGACGTCGAGGCCGGCGCCGTCACCGTCGGCCCCCGCCTCCGGGTCGTCGGACTTGGCGCCACCGCAGCTCGAGGCGAGCAGGCTGGCGGCCAGGAGCAGTGCGCCGGCCTTGGACCGACGATGGGAGCGAAGCGCTCGCAGTGACATGCAGTTCCCCTTGGTTGTGTGCGTCGGAGGCTGGTTGGGCCGGGGCGGGCACGACGGGTGGCCGTCGGTGCCCTGGGACGTGACGGAGACCATAGCGGGTGGCCGGACGTCACCTTTCTCGGGCGCCGACCGTGGGAGGTCCACCGCGTTCCGTCGTCGACGTGGGCTGGCCACCAGGCGGCTCAGGAGTCGATCCAGATGCCGTGGACGGCGTGGCCGTTGGCGAGCCGGGTGGTGGGCTCGTCGCCCGACGGCAGCGTGGGTCCGAGGATCCCGTGCACGTTGGGGGCCTCCACCACGGCCCACGGCACGTACCACTCGTAGTAGTAGTAGACCTCCGAGGCCATCCGGCGGTGGATCGTCTCGTAGTGGGCCCGGCGCTTCTCGGGATCCGGTTCGCTGCGGCCCGCGTCGAGCGCCTCGTTGATCACGGGGTCGTCGAAGCCGGCGAAGTTCACCGGGTTGCCCTCGCCGTACCACCAGAGGTGGTTCATGTCGGGATCGTCGCCGGGCTGGTTGCGGAACGCCGCCGCCTCGAAGTCGCCGGCGAGGACCCTGCTGATCAGTTCGTCCTGGGTCACCGTCTCGAGCTCCACGGTGAATCCCGCGTCGCGCAGCATCTCGATGGCGATGAGCGAGGAACGGATGACGGCCGGCTCCACGGTGGCCAGGAAGCGAAGGGTGGGGTCGACGCCGGCGGCCTTCAGGGTCGCGACCGCCTTCTTGGCGGCGGCAGGGTCGTACTCGGGTCGGTCGGTGTCCTCGACGTACCCCATCACGCCTGGGGAGAACGGGCCGTCGGCGGGGGTGGCCACGCCCTTGTTGGCCTCCTCGTTGATCCGGTCGCGATCGATGGCCTGGGCGAGGGCGACGCGGGCCTCACGCCGGTCGAAGGGCGCCTGCCGGACGTTCAACATGATGTAGGAGGTCTCGGTGAAGTCGTCGGAGATGAGGGCGTTCGCCAGGCCGTCGGCCTGCATGTTGGGCACGGTCTCCGCCAGGTCGCCCTCCTCGCTGGTGTGCAGCATGTTCAGATCGCCGCGGACCAGCGAGGTGAGCCGCTCGTGGCTGCTCTCCACGGGCCGGAAGCCGATGGCGTTGAGGTACGGGTACGGCTTGCCGTCCGGCGCGAGCTGCCAGTAGTCGGGGTTGCGCTTGACCCGCAGGCTCACCTCGGGCTGCCACGACACGAAGCTGAACGGGCCGGTGCCGATGGGCCGGCTGGAGCACTCCGCCTTCGGCGCGTCGAGCTGGGCCTGGGCCACGATGCCGATGCGGCCCGAGTTGTAGAGG
>DAIMFV010000013.1:0-9537 GCA_036724365.1 Acidimicrobiales bacterium
GGCGAGGCGGTGGTACATGGTGGGCACGCCGAACAGGACCATGGCGCCGGGCTCGAACTCGGCGATGGTGGCCGTGGCATCGAAGCGGCCGAGGGGGCGCACCGAGGCCCCCAGACGCAGGGGCCCGAGCAGGCCCAGCACCAGGCCGTGCACGTGGAAGAGCGGTAGGGCCTGCACCAGCACGTCGTCGGGCCCGAACCGCCAGGCCAGGGCCAGGGCATCGAGGTCGTGGGCCAGCGCCCGGTGCGACAGGACGACGCCCTTGGGGGGACCGGTGGTGCCCGACGTGTACACCACCAGCGCGGCATCGTCTCCGGCGGGCCCCACCGCACGCTCGTCGGGCTCCACCGGGCGTGGGTCCTCCCCCGGCGGAGGCTCAGCCACCGAGATGTCGAGGCGGGCGACTCCCCTCAGCTCCGGCGGCACCGCCACGTCGGCCGCGGTGGCCACCAGCGTCGGCCGGCAGTCGCCCACCACGTGGGCGAGCTCGTCCGGTCCGGCGCCCGGGTTGAGCGGTACGACGGGCGCGCCCACCCGCAACGCGGCCAGGATGGCCACGACGGTCTCCGCCCGGGGCAGGGCCGGGACGGCGACGACCGCGCCCGGGCCCGCGAGGGGAGCCAGCTCCCGGCCGGTGGCGGCCACCAGGTGGGCCAGCCGGCCGTGGGTGAGCACGTGGCCGCCGATCTCCAGGGCGATCCCGTCGGCGCGGTCGGGGTGGTCGCCCACCAGCGGAAGGGCCGGCTCGCTCATCATCCATCGGTACCACGCGCGGCCGCGGGCCACCCACCTCGTGACAACGCGGAGCGTGGTGGCTAGGGTGATCCCGACACGCTCGGTAAGCATGCCCCGGTCCGTTCGGGGGGCGAGACGGATCCAGAGTCACCACCAGCGACCACCAGGACGTTTCCGCCATGCCCACCCCCTCCCTCCCGGTCCGAGCCCGACGCGCCGCCCTCCTGGCGGTCCTGCTCGTCCTGTCGCTGGTCGCCTGCCAGCCCGCCGCGCCGGACCCCGCACCGCCGTCCACCACCGTGGCGGCGCCGGGCGGGGCCGTGCTGGGCCTCACCTCCTCCGCCATCAGCCGCACCGCCACCGTGGCGGTCACGGCCTCGGGTTGCGCCGACGACTTCCAGTACGTCGAGGTCCGGTTGGTGGTCGGTACCGGGGCGGCGCGCCGGAGCCTGGCGGTGACCACCGCGAGCGGCGGCGACCCCGCCGAGCTCGCCGTGCCGGCATGGACGCCCACCGGTGCCGCCGAGGTGGAGGGATCGTGCCTCGAGCCCGACTTCTCGAGCGCATCCGACGGGGCCGACGTGGTTCGCTTCGACTACTCCCCGCTGCCCGTCACCGTCGGCGGCGCCGTGCCACCGTCGCCCACGCCCTCGCTCGCCGTCCCGGCCGTGGTGCACGACGGCACCCTCGAGGTGTCCGGAAGCGGCTGCCCCGGCCGGGTGCTCGTGGCCGTGGCCGGCGGCTCGGTGGCCTCGGCCAGCCGCTTCCCCCCCGGCCGCCCCCTGGTCACCGCCGATCCTGGGGGATCGTGGTCGGTCTCGATCCCGCTCACGTACCGGGTCGGCGAGTTCACCGACCCGGTGGCCCCCGGCCCCCTCGTGGCGTTCGCGGTCTGCGAGGGCTGGTGGTACGCCCCCGCCCCGTTCGAGGTGGCCGTCGACGCGCCGGCGCCCGCCGTCCACCTGGTGGGTGCCTCGGCGGCGTTGGTGGGCGTCACCCAGTGCCCGGCCTACAACACCCTCTCGCTGCTCGGTCTGGTCACGCTCGACTCGGGCGCGAGCACTGCGGTGTGGCACCAGGGTCCCGGCCGTGGCTTGGGCGAGCACCTCTCCCCCTTCACCCTGCCGGCCGGCACCACGGAGGTCACGTGGAACGCCACGTGCGTCGGGGCCCACCCGTCCTTCACCTACGCACCCGTGGACTGGCCGGCTCCCTGACCACCTGACCGGGCGCCCGGCCGGCTGGGGTGGCAGGCTCGGGGCGTGACCGACGTGCTCCCGCCCCGCCTGGAGGGCACCGTCGTGGTGGCGCCCGACCGTCGCCTCGGCTTCGCCGAGTTCGGGCCGCCCGACGGGCTCCCGGTGCTGTGGTTCCACGGCACGCCGGGTGCCCGCCGCCAGATCCCGGTCGAGGCCCGGGCGCTGGCCCGGTCCCGGGGCCTGCGCATCGTGGGCATCGACCGTCCCGGCATCGGCTCGTCCACCCCCCACCTGTACGGGTCCATCCTCGACTTCTCCACCGACATCGAGCGGGTGCTGGAGAGCCTGGGCATCGACCGCTTCGCGGTCATCGGGCTCTCGGGGGGCGGTCCCTACGCGCTGGGGGTGGCCCGGGCCCTGCCCGAGCGGGTCGTGGCGGTGGGGGTGTTGGGGGGCGTGGCCCCCACCGTGGGGCTCGACGCCATCGATGGCGGGCTGGTCTCGATCGCGCGCCGACTGGCCCCGGCCATCGCCCTGGCCCGCGTGCCGCTGGGCATCGGTCTCACCGGCGCGCTGCGGCTGGCGCGGCCGCTCGCGTCTCCCGCCATCGAGGTGTACGCCCGGCTGTCGCCGGAGGGCGATCGGCGGATGCTGGCCCGGCCCGAGTTCAAGGCCATGTTCCTCGACGACCTGCTGAACGGCTCGCGCAAGCAGATGTCGGCACCGTTCGCCGACGTGCTGCTCTTCTCCCGCCACTGGGGGTTCGAGGCCGGCGACGTGCAGGTGCCGGTGCGGTGGTGGCACGGCGACGCCGACCACATCATCCCCCTCGCCCACGGACAGCACATGGTGGCCCGGCTCCCCGACGCCCGGCTCGTGGTCCAGTCCGGCGAGAGCCACCTGGGCGGTCTGGCCGCGGCCGAGGAGATCCTCCACACCCTCACCGCCCTCTGGCCCGCCCGCCGGCCGGTGGGCCGTCGGCGGGCGGCCGGGCGACGGCCGGCACCGGTGGCCTCGGACTGACCACGGCGCACGGGTCGGCACGAGTCGACCCGGGCCCGATCCATGGGCAACACTGCCCGTTGGAAGCCGACGTGATGCTCGGTTTCGTCGGTCTCGGACCAAGGGGAACCCGTTGCTGCGTCGAATCGTCGTTGCCGTCTGCCTGCTCGTGGCCGCGGTGCCGGTCCTGGAGGGCGTGGCGCCCGCCGCCGGCTCGTTCGAAGCCGGGGGCAGCGTCAACCAGGTGTACGTCACCGGCCTGACCCCGGGTGACGAGGTCGACCTGCTCGACGCCGACGACGACGAGGTGGCGTCCGGCGTCGCCGACGGGGCCGGCGCCCTCCTCTTCCGCGAGATCCAGGCCGGCACCGGCTACCAGGTCCGCAGCGACGGCACCACGGTGGGGGGCCTGGCCGTCACCGACCCCGACGACCACCCCGATCCGGCCTGGTACGACACCGAGGCCGCGGCCCACCCGATCGCCGCCGGGTACGGCTACCTGACCACCCGTGACGGCACGCAGCTCTCGGTCAACGTGAACCTCCCGATCACCGGTGGATCAGGGCCGTGGCCGGTGGTGGTGAACTACTCGGGCTACGACCCGTCCCAGCCCGGTCTGCCGCCCTCGGAGTCGCTGCTGTACCTGGCCCAGGGCTACGTGGTGGTGGGCGTGAACATGCGGGGCACCGGCTGCTCGGGCGGTGCCTTCGAGTTCATGGAGGACCTGCAGGCCACCGACGGGTACGACCTGGTGGAGCTCCTCGCCCGCCAGAGCTGGTCCAACGGCGACGTGGGCCTCACCGGCATCTCCTCCTCCGGCTACAGCCAGCTGTACGTGGCGGCCCCCCAGCCGCCGCACCTCGACGCCATCACCCCGCTGTCGCCGTACTCCGACACCTACAGCGCCATCCTCTACCCGGGCGGCATCCTGAACGACGGCTTCGCCGTGGAGTGGGCGACCGACCGCCAGGAAGGGGCCAAGCCCCGAGCCCGGGGGTGGGTGCGCAAGCGCATCAACGAAGGCGACACCACCTGTGCGCGCAACCAGGAGCTGCGCCTCCAGAGCAAGCCCCTGCTCGATCGGATCATGTCCACGCCGTTCGCCGAGCACGAGTTCGACTACCTCAACACCGAGACCTTCGTGGACCGGATCCAGGTGCCCACCTACCTGGCCAGCCAGTTCCAGGACGAGCAGACCGGGGGCAGCGCCGCCAACCTCCTGGCCCTCTTCGATCCGGGGACGCTCGTCTTCGGCAGCTTCACCAACGGCACCCACGTGGAGCCCATGGCCCCCTCCGAGCTGGTGCAGGTCATGGCCTTCATGGACATCTACGTGGGCAAGAAGGTCCCGGCGATGTCGCCGTTCGTGACCTCGGTGGCACCCGGTGTGCTCGCCAGCGACATCTTCCGCAGTTCGAACGTCGATGCGTTCGCCCTGCCCGCGATGCCCTTCGCCGACGCCCCGAGCTACGCATCGGCCAAGGCCGGCTACGAAGCACAGCCCCGGGTCCGCATCAAGTGGGAGAACGGCGCCGTGCCCGGCGTGGAGGGCCTCCCGCAGGGCACGGCGGTCACCCGCCACGCGTCGTGGCCCCCGCCGGGCCTGCAGGCCGAGGCGCTCTACCTCCACCCCGACGGCCAGCTGTGGGACTTCACCTCCACGGTGCCCGATCAGGCGGCGCGGTCGGCGTCGGCCTACACCTACGACCCCACCACCAAGCGTCGCAAGACCCTCGACGCCGGTCGGGAGGAGGCCTGGGGCCCGCATCCGGACTACCGGTGGGACCCGCTCGCCGAGGGCAACTCGTCGAGCTTCGTGACGGCACCGTTCACCGACACGGTCGCGTATGCCGGGCAGGGGTCGGTCGACCTCTGGATCCGGTCGTCGGCCACCGACACCGACATCGAGGCCACCCTCACCGAGGTCCGGCCCGACGGTCAGGAGGTCTTCATCCAGAGCGGCTGGCTGCGGGCCAGCCACCGCCAGCTCGATCCCGCTCGCTCCACCGAGCTGGTGCCGTTCCACACCCACCAGGCCGAGGACGCCGAACCGTTGCCGGCGGGGCAGTACACCCCGGTGCGCATCGAGCTGTTCCCGTTCGCCCACGTGATCCGACCCGGTTCGCAGCTCCGGCTCAACATCGAGGCACCGGGTGGCAACCAGCCGTTCTGGATGTTCGACGCGCTCGACGGCACGTCGGTGAACGAGATCGGTCACAGCGTGGGCCGACCGTCGCGGGTGGTGCTCCCGCGGGTGCCCGCCGACCAGACCCCTGCGGTCCCGGCGACGCTCCCTGCGTGCAGCCTCCCGGGCGTGACCACCCAGGCGGTGTCGCTGCGCAACCAGCCGTGCCGCCCGTACCTGCCGGCCCGCTCGCCCTCGGGCGTGGTGGCGGTGGCTCCCCCCCGGTCGGCATCGGATCCGATCGCGCCGATCACCGTGTACTGGGTGGCTCCGCCCGGTGGCGCGCCCACGTCGTACCTGGTGGTGCCGTCCCGGCTCGATGGCACCTCCAAGCCCGGTGATCCCGAACCGATCGAGGTCGCCGCTGGCGCCACCAGCGTGGAGGTGGACCTGCCGGCCAACGCGGCGTTCGAGTTCCGGGTGATCGCCCGCTACGGCGACGACGCCGGACCGCCGTCGAGCGCCTCGCTGCCGCTCACGCTCGCCATCACGACCCCGCCGACCCGGCCCGAGGAGCCCCAACCCACCGGGCCCACCGGACCGACGTCCACGACGAGCCCGACCCCGGGCCCGTCCACCACGGTTCCTCCGGGCCTCGACGCCAACGAGCGGTTCGTGCGCCTGCTGTTCCGTGACGTGCTGGGCCGCACCCCCGATGCCGGCGGGCTGCGTTGGTGGGTCTCGCTGCTCGAGGACGGCGCCTCCCGGTCCGCAGTGGCGGCCCGGTTCCGCCGGGTCCCCGAGGTCGACCAGCGGGTGGTGCGCACCCTCTACGCCACCTACCTCGGGCGGAACCCGTCGGCCGACGAGCTCTCGTTGTGGACCGGCTTCCTGGGCGCCGGCGGTCGGGTCGAGGAGGTGGCCAGCCAGCTCCTCGGCGCCCCCGAGCGGTGGGCCGAGGCCGGCGGCGACGTCGACCGCTTCGTGGCCGACCTCTACGCCGACGTGCTGGACCGGCGTCCCAGCGGCTCCGAGGCCGGCGCGGCCCGCAGCCAGGTGGAGGCAGCCGGAACCACCGACGCGGCGCGCGCCCTGCTCCACGGCTCCGAGTCGGCCGGCCGCCGCGTCGACCACCTCTACGACGCCCTGCTCCGTCGCCGCCCCGATCCCACCGGTCGCGCGTACTGGGTGGACCGGATCTCGTCCGGTGGGAACCTGGTCGACCTGCTGTTCTCCGTGGCGGCCACCTCGGAGTACGCCGCCCAGACCCCCCGCCCGTCGGGCCCCGACGTGCTCGCCACCGCCTTCGGCTGACCCGGACCCGGACCCGGCCCGGTCAGGTCCGGGTCCGTCAGGCCGGCTCGCCGTCGGGGGCCACCAGCTCCACCTCGAAGCCGTCGGCGTCCTCCAGGTAGGCCACGGTGAGCGACGGCCCCACGGGGTGGCGTTGGTCGGACAGCAGGGTCCAGCCCGCCTCGGGCGCCTGGGCCACCAGCGTGGCCAGGGCGTCGGCGCTCTCGACCCGGAAGGCCACGTGGTTCATGCCCGGCCGGAGCCGGGAGTAGAGCATGCCGGGCACCATGTCGGGCGACGCCTCGATCACGATGGCGGAGTGCTCGCCCCGCCACAGCCGCCCGTGGTCCCACCGACGCTCCAGGCGGTAGCCCAACTGGTCGAGCAGCCACCCCCACGAGCGCTCCGAGCGACCGAGGTCGGGCACCCAGAGCTGCAGGTGGTGGATCGACACGCCGGGAGTGTACGGGATCACCGGTGCATGCCCGAGGGACAACGAGGGCGTACGGTCGGGGCCGACTGCGAAGGGAGTCACCCATGGGGACCATCGTCGTGACGGGATCGGCCGGAGGCATGGGCCGTGCCGTGCGGGCCGTGCTCAACTCGGAGGGCCACACCGTGATCGGTGTCGACGTGGCTGACGCCGAGGTCGAGGCCGACCTGTCCACGCCCGGAGGCCGCAAGGCCATGGTGCGCGAGGTCGACGAGCTTTGCAGCAGCCGGCTCGACGGGCTGGTGGTGGCGGCCGGCCTCCAGAAGGGCGACGCGGGAACCATCGTTTCGGTGAACTACTTCGGTGCGGTCGCCACCCTGGAGGGGCTGCGCCCGTTCCTGGAGGCCTCGGGCAACGCGTCGGTGGTGGTCGTGTCGTCCAACTCCACCACCACCATGCCGGACTATCCGCTCGAGATCGCCGAATGGTGCCTGGCCGACGACGAACCGCGGGCCCGCAATGCGGCCACCGAACCCAACGGCGCCTACGCCGCCAGCAAGCTGGCGCTGGCCCTCTGGTCGCGGCGCGCGGCCACCACCCACGACTGGATCGAGGTGGGGATCCGCCTCAACGTGATCGCGCCCGGTTTCATCGACACCCCCATGACCGAAGGGGGCTGGGACTTCATCCAGGCGATCAGCGACGTCTACCCCGTCCCCGTGGGTCGGCCCGGCACCGCCGCCGAGGCCGCCGCCCTGATCCGCTACCTCCTGTCACCGGAGGGCGCCTTCTTCTGCGGGTCGTTCATCACCATGGACGGCGGCACCGACGCCGCCCTCCGCCCCGACGACTGGCCCCGCCCCATCGGCCACTGACCCGTCGGGCATTGACCGTAGGAGGAACCTGATGCGAGCCCGAACCTCCCGCCCGGCCCGCTTGTTGCTCAGCGCGGTGTTGGTGGCGATCGGGATGGTGCTGGTGGTCGGCGCGCCGGCCTCGGCCTGCAGTTGTGTGGGACTCACCGACCTGGAGGCCGTGGAGCGAGCCGACGTGGTGTTCGCCGGCCCCCTGCGGGAGGTGCGACCGCCCGTGGGCGCCGAGACGACCGCCTCCCCCACCCGCCTCGTATTCGCGGTCGACGAGGTCTACAAGGGCGATGCCCGGGCCCGGCAGTCGGTGGTCACGACTGGTATCGGCGGAGCCTGCGGTCTGGATCTGCCGGTGGGTCAGCGGTCGCTCGTCTTCGCCACCGGTGCACCGTGGAGCGACCAGCTCGACCCGGGAGAGGAAGGTGAGCTCCACTCCTACCTCTGCACCGGGTCTCGGTCGCTGGCCGACGGCGAGCCCGTTCCCGCCGCCGTGGCCGGAGGCTGGCCGCCCTTGCCGGGGTCGTCTCCCATCGGTCAGTTCGACGCGAGCTCGTCGGGCTCGCCGCCATGGGTCCCCGTGCTCGGCGGGGTGGTGCTCACCGGTCTGGCGGTGTCGTTGGTCGTCTGGCGGCGCCGGACCCGGCCCGTCCTCACATGATCGAGGGGACCATTGCTTCGATCACCGATGGGCCGGTGCGGGCGATGGCGGCGGCGAACTGGTCGTTGAACTCCTCGGCCGTGGTGGCCCGGGTGGCCGACAGGCCCATGCCGGTGGCCAGGGCCACGAAGTCCAGGTTGGGCTGGCCGATGTCGAGCATCGCCTTGGCCTTGGGGCCGCCGGCGGTGGCCCCCACCCGGCTCAGCTCCATGTTCAGCACCGCGTAGCTGGCGTTGTTGAAGATCACCGTGACCACGTCGAGGTCTTCGCGGGCCATGGTCCACCACGACTGCAACGTGTACATGGCCGAGCCGTCGGCCTGGAGCGCCACCACCTTGCGGTCGGGCGCGGCCACCGCCGCCCCCAGGGCGACGGGAAGGCCCTGGCCGATGGCACCGCCGGTGAGGCACAGCCAGTCGTGGGCGGGGGCACCGGCGGTGTGGCCGGCGGCGAACAGGCCCGAGGTGTTGCCCTCGTCGGACACGATGGCGCCGTCGGGGAGCAGGGCCCCGATGGTCTGGCACACGGCGTCGGCGGTGAGCGCGCCGCTGGGCAGGTCGGGCCGCACGGCGGGCTGCAGGGTCTCGCTGCCGGCTGCGGCGCCCACGGCCGCGGCCAGCGCGGTGAGTGCCGCCAGCGGGTCGCCGCCCTGACCGACCAGGGTGTGCACCGTGCACCCCTCGGGCACCAGGTCGCTGGCCTTGCCCGGGTAGGCGAAGAACGACACCGGCGACTTCGAGTCGACGAGGATCAGGTGCTTCAGTCCGTCGAGCTGCATCGACGCGAACTCGGCCAGGTAGGCCAGCCGCTCCACCGGCACCCGCCCGGCGCCGCGCTCGAGTCGCGCCGGGAAGGTCTCGGCCAGGAGCTTGGACCCGGTGGCGTTCACGATCCGGCTGGCCTGCACCAGGGCGTCGGCCCGACAGGCCCGACCCCCCACGAACAGGGCGGCCGGCTCGTCGCCGGTGAGGATCGCGGCCAGCTTGGCCACCACATCGGCATCGACGGCCTCGGGAGCCCGGGCGGCCGGCGCGGCGGCAGGCTCGGCCCCCTCGGTCCAGCTCACGTCGGCGGGCAGGATCAGGGTGGCGATCTGGGACGGCGGTCCGGCCGCCACGGCGACGGCCTCGGCGGTGTCGGCCGCCAACTCGTCGGTCTTGTTCGAGGGGCGGATCCAGGGGGACACGGTGCGGGCCACCGTCTCGATGGCGGACTCCAGCTGG
>DAIMFV010000013.1:9547-28909 GCA_036724365.1 Acidimicrobiales bacterium
GGGCTCCGGCTCCGGCACGGGCAGCGCCGGCGCCGGGCCGTCGCGCTCGAGCCACGAGACGTCGGCGGGCAGCACCAGCGTGGACACCTGGCCCGGAGGCCGGCGGGCCTCGACCACGGCACGGGCGGCGTCGCCGGCCACGTCGGCGGGCACCACCGAGGCGTGCACCCAGCCCGACATCGGCCGGGCGATCGACTCGATGTCGCTCTGGAGCGGCGCGTCGTACTGCTTGTGGTAGGTGGCGTGGTCGCCCACGATGTTCACCACCGGGGTGTGCCCCTTGCGGGCGTTGTGCAGGTTGGCCAGGCCGTTGCCCAGGCCCGGGCCCAGGTGCAGCAGCACCGAGGCCGGCTTGTCGGCGATGCGGGCGTAGCCGTCGGCCGCGCCGGTGGCCACCCCCTCGAACAGGGCCAGCACGCCGCGCATCTCGGGCACGTCGTCCAGCGCGGCCACGAAGTGCATCTCCGAGGTGCCCGGGTTCATGAAGCAGACGTCGACGCCGGCCTGGACGAGGGTGCGGATGAGCGCCTGGGCTCCGTTCATGGGACTACCTCTGCTTCGTTGTGCTGGGGGGGGTGGCGGTTGCTGGATCGCTTGGTCTGGTTGCTTCGCTCGGCCTGGCCGGACGGGGTGCCGGGGTGGCCTGCCTTCAGGCGGTGGTTGGTCGGGGGGCGGCGCTTCCTGGCCCTCGGTCAGCCTGTCTGGTGGGAGGTCCGGAAGCGACCGCGTCGTCGGTCTGGTGGGGCCTCGGCCGGCACCGGACGGGTGTCAATCAAAGATCGCGCCGGGGTTGAGGATGTTGGCGGGGTCGAAGGCGGCCTTGATGCGGCGCATGAGGTCGATCTTGGTGGGGTCCTCGATGGCGGCGAGGTGTGCCTTCTTGGCCCGGCCGATGCCGTGCTCGCCCGACACCGCACCGCCCACGGCGACCCCGGCCGCCAGGATGCCGTGCATGGTGGCGTGGCACTTGTCGGGGTCGGGCTGGAACACCGAGAGGTGCACGTTGCCGTCGCCGGCGTGCCCGCAGCCCACCACGAACGAGCCGTACTCGGCGGCGATCTCCTGGCAGCGGTCGAGGTAGACCGGGATCTCGGCCCGGGGCACCACCACGTCGACGATCTCGTTGGCGTTCATGGCCTTGGCCGTCCAGAACGCCTTCTCCCGGGCGTCGATGAGACCGGCGCCGGCCGCGGGCGGCAGCACGTACACGTCGAGGCCGCCCAGCTCGAAGCACAGCTCGGCCAGGGCGGCGGTGTCCTCTTCCACCCGGGCGTCGACGTGGTTCTCGATCACCACCAGCAGGTAGGCCATGGCGGCGTCCTTCACCTCCTGGGGGACACCCAGGTCCAGCCCGGCGGCGTTGGTGATGGCCGACATGGTGATGAAGTCGATGTACTCGAGGATGGTGGGGTTGAGGCCCGAGCCCACGATGCGGGGGATGGAGTCGGCCACGTGGCGCAGGTCGGGGAACGGCACCAGCACGGTGGCGCCGTGGGCCATGCGGGGGTGCAGCCGCAGGACCGCCTCGGTGGCGATGGCGAGGGTGCCCTCGGAACCGATCACCAGCTGGGTCAGGTCGTAGCCCGAGGTGGCCTTCACGAACTTGCCGCCGGTGGTGATCACCTCGCCGGTGCCCAACACCGCGGTGAGGCCCAGCACCTGGTGGCGGGTGACGCCGTAGCGCACGGCCCGCATGCCGCCGGCGTTGGTGGCCACGTTGCCGCCCAGGCTGGCCGAGTTCTCGCCCGGTTGGACCGGGTAGATGAGCCCGTGCGGCACCAGGGCCTCGTCGAGTTGGTGGAGGGTGACGCCGGGCTGGACCACCGCCACGTGGTTGGCCAGGTCGATCTCCACGATGGCGGCCATCTTCTCGAACGAGATGAGGATGCCGTCGGGGTGGGGGATGCAGGCGCCCGACATGCCGGTGCCGGCCCCGCGGGCCGTGACCGGTACGCCGTTGGCCGCCGCCCACGCCACCACCGCGGCCACCTGGTCGGTGCTGGTGGGACGGACCACGGCGGCCGGTCGGATCCCCTCGATGCCCAGGGCCTCGTCGTGGGTGAGGTCGTCGCTGATGGCGTCGCCGGTGAGGACCTGCCCCGCACCCACGGCTCCTTCGAGTGCGCTGCGCAGTGCGTCGATGTCGACCGTCATGGCTGTGGTGCCCCCTGGTTGCCGCGTGGCGGATCGCGCCACCCGACGGCGCGGCCGCAAAGCATGCCATGCCCCACCAGAGCGGGTTCGCCCGAGTCCGGTGGTTGTGACGGCTGACCACGCGGCGACGGCGCCGACTGGAGGGGGCCGGTGTCCTCAGTCGGCGGGGGTGGCGAGCCGGGTCGGTCGGGACCGGCCCCGCAGGGTGACCTCGCGGTCGAGCCGCCACTGCTCCCGCTCGCCGATCGACGCGGCCCGGAGGGCGTCGGCCGAGGCCAGCACCATCGGGTCGAAGGTCTTGGCCAGTTCGGTGAGGCGGGACGCCTCGTTCACCGGATCGCCGATGACGGTGAACTCGAAGCGTCGCTCGTTGCCGATGTTGGCCGCCACCACCGGTCCGTAGGCCACCCCCACCCCGGCGCTGAGCTCGGGGACCTCGTCGGGGAGCCGGCGGGCCACCCCGCGTGCTGCGGCGAGGGCTCGCCCGGCCGGGTCGCCGGTGGACGCCGGCACCCCGAACACGGCGAGGGTGGCGTCGCCCTGGAACTTGTTGATCCATCCGCCCTGGCGGTGGACCTCGTCGACCACCACGCCGAAGAACCGGTTGAGCAGGTCGACCACCTCGTTGGCCGGTCGGGTGGCCGCCAGCTCGGTGGAGCCCACCACGTCGACGAACAGGACCGCGGCCCGGCACAGCTCACCGCCCAGGGCGGCCCCCCGTTCGAGGGACCCGCGGGCCACGTCTTCGCCGACCTGGCGGAAGTAGAGGTCTCGCAGTCGTTCGCGCTCCTCCAGGCCGGTGGCCATCTCGTTGAACCCGGCCTGCAGGAGCCCGAGCTCGCTGCCGTCGTAGACCTCGGCCCGGGCCTGCAGGTCGCCCTCGCTCACCGACCGGATCGCCCGCCGCAGGTCGCGCAGCGGCGCGGCGACCGCCCGGGCGCCCAGCACCACCACCCACGAGCCGACCAACAGCCCCAGCCCGCCGAGCACGATCATGGTGACGGCGAGCTGGGTGGGTGTGGCCCGGGGTTTGACCAGGGCGAAGATGCCGGTGAGCACCACGCCCAGGAGCGGAACCCCCGACCCGAGGGCCCAGGCGATCATGGTGCGTGACACCACCCCGGGTAGCTGCGGTCGGTCCACCGCGGTGGTGGAGAGGGCCCGGGCCGCCACCGGGCGCATGGCCCGCTCGGTGATCAGGTAGGTGAACGCCGAGGTGGTGAGCCCTCCCAGCAGGATGGTGAACGCCACCCGGGCCAACATCTCGGGGTCGATCAGGGCGTTGAGGATGGTGAAGGCCACCGCGCCCAGGCACCACGCGGTCACGTGCACGGTGAAGATCCGGAAGGGTGCGTGCAGCACCGCCGTGACCTCGCGAGGGGTCGGATCCCGCCCCTCCTGCAGCCACCGGCGCCCGGCCTGCTGCCACGCCTCGCCCCAGATCAGCACCGAGGGGATGATCAGCAGGCAGAACAAGACGGCCACGAGGATGTTGAGTGCCACCAACCGGCCGAGGTTCTCCACCGTGGGCCCGGGGATCACCCACGTCACGCACGCCACCACCACGGCCACCCCGGTGAGGTTGGCGAGCGTGAGGCCGAGCGCCAGCCAGATGCGCACCCGCCGGATGAGGCGCACGCCGTCGGCGGTGGGCCGGGGCCGCTCGTCGCCGTCGGCCGGTGCGGCACCGGTTCCCGACGAATCGGCTGGATCGGGTGTGTCGGCCCCGCGCCGGACCCGGTCGGGCCCCCGGCGCCGGCCGGAGGCCTTGGGTCGGGGACGCTCGTCGGCGGCGGGCTCCACGGTCTCGATGAAACGACGCTAGTGGCCGGGGGTGACGGTCGGCGGGGCCGGTCTGGCTGTCACAGTGGCGGTCATGACGTCCTGGTTGACCCTGGTGGCGGTGCTGGTCGGCATCGCCGCCGCCGTCACCGTGGTCCGGGCCCACCGCCGTGGGCTGCCGCTGGCGGAGGTGACGGCCCGCTCCGTGTTCGTGCTGCTGGCGCTGGTCGGCGCAGCGGTGGTGGTGGCGGCGGGCATGGCCGCAGGCGGACGGTTGGGCCTGTTCGGGTTCGCCCACCTGGGCTACCTCCTGGGCACCGTGACGGTGCCGGCGGCCGGGGCCGCCCTGGCCTGGGCGGTGGTGCGGGCCCGCCCGGGGTCGGCGCGCCTGTTGCCGGCCGGGCTGGCCGTGGTGATGTTGCTGCCCGCGCCGCTCGGTGTGTGGGCCACCCACGTGGCCCCGTTCCGTTTGCAGGTGGACCGGGTCGACGTGTCGGTACCGGGGATGCGAGGCGGCCGCGACCCGGTGCGGATCGGGGTGTTGAGCGATCTGCAGACCGGCCGGGTCACCGCCTACGAGCGGGACGCGGTGTCCCGATTGCTGGCCACCGAACCCGATCTCATCCTGGTGCCCGGCGACCTGTTCCAGGGTTCGGTCGCCGACTTCGACCGGGAGCTGGAGGCCATGCAGGAGCTGCTCGGTCGGCTCGAGGCGCCGCACGGCGTCTACCTGGTCCCGGGTGACGTCGACCCCGAACCGTGGGTCGACGCGCTGGTGGAGGGCACGTCGATCGAGGTGTTGCGTCGGGACGTGGTCGACCTCACCGTGGGCGACCGGCGCATCCGCCTCGGGGGTCACTCGCTGGAACCGTACGGACCCGATGCCCGGGAGGTGCGCGACCGGCTGCTCGACACCCCCGATGACGTGATCACCGTGTTGCTCGCCCACCGCCCCGACACGGTGCTCGGCCTGCCGCCCGGCTCGAGGATCGACCTCACGGTGGCGGGCCACACCCACGGCGGGCAGATCGTGCTGCCGGGCTTCGGTCCGCTCGTCACCATGTCCGACGTGCCCCGTCACGTGGCCCGGGGCGGGCTGCACGAGGTCGCCGGCAACCCGATCTACGTCTCGGCCGGGGTGGGCATGGAGCGGGGGAGCGCCCCGCAGGTCCGCTTGTTCTGCCCCCCGGAGATCGGCGTCGTCACGCTCCGGTGAGCCGCCGGCCTGGGTAGGCTCCGCCGCGCTCCGCCCGCGCCGACCCAGCTCCAGGAGGGCCCCATGGCCACCAGCACCGGATCCGACCGTCCCACCATGCCGTACCGCCGCCTCGGCCGGTCCGGCCTGCAGGTGAGCGCGCTGTCGTTCGGCTCCTGGGTCACCTTCGGCAACCAGGTGAACACCGGCCTGGCCGAGGAGTGCCTGACCGTGGCCCGAGACGCGGGCGTCAACTTCTTCGACAACGCCGAGGCCTACGCCGGGGGCGAGTCGGAGCGGATCATGGGGCAGGCGATCGCCGCCCTGGGTTGGGACCGCTGGTCCTACGTGATCTCCACCAAGGTGTACTGGGGTGTGCACGGCGACGTGGTGAACATGCGCAACACGCTCAACCGCAAGTACCTGTTCCACGCCATCGACGGGTCGCTCGAGCGGTTCGGCCTGGACTTCGTCGACCTCCTCTACTGCCACCGGCCCGACCCGCACACGCCCATCGAGGAGACGGTGTGGGCCATGAGCGACATCGTGTCGTCCGGCAAGGCCCTCTACTGGGGCACCTCGGAGTGGTCGGCCGACGACATCCGGGCGGCGTGGGAGATCGCCGAGCGCCACCACCTCCACAAGCCGGTGGTGGAGCAGCCCCAGTACAACCTGTTGGAGCGTCGGCGGGTGGAGCGGGAGTACGCCCGCCTCTACGACGACATCGGCCTGGGTCTCACCACGTGGAGCCCGCTGGCGTCGGGGCTGCTGAGCGGCAAGTACGTCGACGGGATCCCTGCCGGCAGCCGGGCCTCGTTGCCGGGCTACGAGTGGCTGCGAGACATCCTCGTGGACCCCGACAACAACGCCAAGGCCCGCAAGGTGGTGGAGATCGCCGGGCGCATCGAGGTCACCCCGTCGCAGCTGGCGATCGCCTGGTGCGCATCCAACCCACGCGTGTCCACGGTGATCACCGGGGCGAGCACGGCCGACCAGGTGCGCGAGAACATGGGCGCGCTCGACGCCCTGGCCCGCCTCACCCCCGAGCTCAAATCCGAGCTGGAGTCCGCCGTCCGGCGCTGCCCCCGCCACCATCGCGGGCCCGCCCGACCGGAAACCGCCGAACCCCGCGTTCTGGCGTAGCTCAGGTCCACTCGTCGGGCCGCAGCTACGCCAGAACGGGGGGTTTCAGGTGGGGGTGGGGACCCAGTTGCCGTGGAAGCCGTACGGTACGCGCACCGGTAGGTGCACGGTGGCCACGTCGTCGAGGGTGGCGGCGTCGAGGACGGCCAGGCGGGTGGACTCGTCGGGGTGGTGCACGAAGCCGAGCAGGACGCCCCGGTCCTCGGGCGCGTCGGGTGAGTCGGGCACGAACACGAACTCGCTGGTGGTGCAGCCCGGGCCGAACGCGCGGGTGGCGACGTCGCCGGTGGCCAGGTCGAAGCGGGCGACCCCGTCGAACTCGGCGGTGGCGGCGCTCCGGGTGGTGTCCACCGGGGCGTAGCCGTAGCGGTGGAGGCGACCGGCGAGGCGCTCGTCGATGCGGGGGAACTCCTGAGGGTGGTCGTCGGTGGTGGTCTGGACCACCTTTCCCCCGGTCCGGTCCAGGATCCACCGGTCCAGGCGGGGGTTGCTCTCGAAGGGCCCGCTGGGGTCGGTGCGCATGGTGGACGCATGGCGCACCACGTCGAGCACGATGCGGTCGCCGTCGTCGTAGGCGTTCATCGGGTGGTACACGTAGCAGGGGTCGACCTCGAACCAGGTGAGGTCCGATCCGTCGCCGCCCCGGTCGAACACGCCGAGCCGACACGGGTGGTCGGGGTTCCACCGGTAGGGGAACGGGCTCGCCGTGGGGTCGCCCGCGGCCGACGCCATCACCACGTCGAGGTCGAAGGTGACGGGCTGGTCGTAGAGGACCACGTGGTCGTCGGTGAAGGAGAAGTCGTGCATCATCGGCCCACCGGGCACGTCGAGGTCGACCGCCCGGGTGATGCGCCCGTCGGGGCTCAGTTCGGTGAACTGCACGCGGTCGCCCCAGCCCCAGAAGTACGAGACCGCCAACAGGTTGCCGGTGCGCGGGTCGCGGTGTGGGTGGGCCGTGTAGCCGCCCTCCAGCGTGCCGTCGAAGTCGCACGGGCCCACGGTGTCGAGCGTGTCGGTGAGCTCGTAGGGCCGACCCCCGCCCTCCACGATGGCGAAGGTGCGGCCGGCGTGGCCGATCACGTTGGTGTTGGCCGAGAAGTCCATGCCGGCATGCACGGGGCCGGGGTGGTGGGGTTCGCCCAGGGCATCGGCCACGTCGCCCGAACGCACCCACCGGTTGCGGTACCACTCGGCGCGCCCGTCTCGGAGGCGGAGCCCGTGCACCATGCCGGCACCGAGGAACCAGTGGTACGGCCCGGAGGGCACGGGCACCGGGTTGGGTCCGTTGCGGAGGTAGCGGCCGTCGAGGTGGGAAGGGAGCGAGCCCTCCACCCGGAGCGCGGTCAGGGTGGCCTCGGCCTCGACCGGGGCGAAGTTGCCGGTGAGGTACTGGTTGCGGGCCGGGCGGGTGGCGGGGTCGGTCACGGGGGCCTCCGTCGATCCAATGCACCGCCTCCATCCGGACGGTCGGCCCGGCGGATCCCCTGATCCATAGCGATGTTATGGATAAGGGTGCCAGGCTTGTGGGAACCTGTCAACGATGAGTCCACGCCAGGCCGACCCCCAGGTGCGGGCGGCCCTGGTGGAGACGGCGGCGCGGCTCCTCGCCGAGGGTGGCCCCGACCTGCTGACCCTGCGTCGGCTCACCAAGGAGGTCGGCACCTCCACCATGGCGGTGTACACCCACTTCGGGTCCATGGACGATCTGCGGGCGGAGGTGGCGCGGGAGGGCTTCGACCGCCTGCGCCGGCGGCTCCGCACGGTGGAGCCCTCCGACGACCCGGTGGCCGACCTGGTCCGGCTCGGTGCCGCCTACCTGGACAATGCGGTGGAGCACCCCAGCCTCTACCAGGCCATCTTCGGCCTGGGTGCCGCCACACCGGGGGCGGCGGGCGTGGCCGGTGTGGGCTACGACACCTTCCTGATCCTCGTCGACGGCGTCCAGCGGTGCATCGACGCCGGTCGGTTCCACCCCGCCGACCCGCTGTTGCTCGCCACCCAGGTGTGGGCGGGCGTCCACGGCGCCGTGGCCCTGGCCCACGCCGGCCTCCTGGACCCCGACGAGCTCGAGCGGGCGTCGGCGGCGTCGGCCCGCAACCTGTTCGTGGGGTTCGGTGACGACCGGGCCCGGGTGTCGGCGTCGTTCAGCCGCGCCGGCCGGGGAACGGAGTAAGCAAGGTCCATGGAAGACGAAGAGGGACTCATCTGGGCGGCTGTCGCCGCCGCCGTCACCCTGGGGGCCAGCACCCTGGTCCGGAAGGCCCTGGCCAAGGGGTGGAACGCCCGCCGGGGCGTGGTCCCCGGGGCACCGGGCTCGGGTGACACCTCCTGGAAGGAAGCGGTGCTCTACGCCGCGGCCTCCGGCGCGGCCGTGGGCCTGGCCCGGCTGGTGGCCGATCGGGCGCTGCAGGCGGCCAGGGCCCGAAGCGGCTCGGGCCCCCTGCCGCCGACCTGAGGCCGCACCCACGCCGGGCGGCGTCACACCCGGGTGGTGAGCGCGGTCAGCGTGCGCTGCGGGCGGCGACCACGTGTTCGCGGGTGGGCACGCGGAACCAGATGGTGGCCGCGCCGATCAGACCGAGTGCCAGCACGACCCCGACCAGCACGGGCGTGTCGCGCAGCGTGATGCTGCTGACGGTGATGGCCGCGACCATGGTGGCGGTGGCCGCCTGCTTGGCCCGGCGCGGCATGCCGAGGCCGTCGCGGTGGTCCCTGACCAGGGTGCCGACCCGGGGGAGGTCGAGCACCCACTGCTCGAACCGGGGGTTGGATCGGCTGAAGCACCAGGCGGCCACGATGAAGAACACGGTGGTGGGCAGTCCGGGCACCACGACACCGACGGCGCCCACGCCGACCGCTGCGAACCCGACCGCCAGCCAGCCCGCCCGCCCGATGCGTCCGGGGGCGGGCGCGGCGATCATTGGACCAGGCGCTCCGCGATGTGACTGATGTCCTGCACGAGCAGCACCGCCAGCAGCACGATGACGCTGCCGGCCACCGCGGTGAACGGCCAGCGCCACTTGTGGTCGGCCGCGAAGAAGCGGCGCACCGTGAAGACGTCGCACACGATGGCGACGGTGCCGATGAGCAGCCCGACCCACGGGCCCACGCCGGTGGCGAACCCGATGGCCGGGGCCACGAACGGGAACACCACGTAGGTGAGCGTGCACCGGGTGGCCGAGATCAGCATCGACTTCTGGAACGTCGACTGGGCCCGGGCGGCCGAGACGGGGGCGGCCAGGTCGGGCACGCGCAGCAGCCGGCGGGCGATGAGGTCGGCTCGCGACCGCTCGCCCGCCACACCGGCGGTGGCCGTGATCGGGCAGCTGGTGACGCCCAGGGCCTGGTGCGGGAACGGGCAGCCGCCGGCGGTGACGGCGGCGGTATCGACCGACAGGTCGGCGACCGGGGCGGACTCCATGACGGCACAGGCTACGGACTCGCGGCCGGTCGTGGAAACCCGACCGCCCCTCGGCACCGGCGGCCGGCCTCCCGGAGGAGACGAGAGATGCAGAGCGTCGCTCACCGCAGCCGTACGCTGCCTCCGTGCTCCCTCGACCTCTGGCCCGAGCCGTCCACCGTGCCGCCAACGAGGTCATCCAGCGTGGCTGGGGACGGCTCCGCATCGCCGGTGCCATCGCCCCCGGCACCCGGGCCGCCGAGCGGTTCGGATCGTTCGGTGCCGGCAGCGTCATCGGCTTTCCCGTGGCGGCCATGTACGGCGAGCGCCACATCCACATCGGCGCTGACACGCTGGTGAACACGTGGGCCACGCTCGCCGCCGGCTACTCGCCCACCCAGACCACGGTGCCGCCCCGGGCCCTGGTGATCGGCGACCGGTGCGTGATCGGCATGCGCTCGGGCATCGTGGCCCACGAGTCGATCACCATCGGTGACGACGTGTGGTTCGGCCAGGACATCTACGTGACCGACGCCAACCACGGCTACCAGGACCCCGCCACGCCACCGGGCCTGCAGCTCGGCGAGCACGAGCCGGTGGTCATCGGAGACGGCGTGTGGATCGGCCACGGATCGGTGGTGCTGGCGGGCTCGCGGATCGGGCGGCACGTGGTGGTGGCGGCGGGGTCGGTGGTGCGGGGCGAGGTGCCCGACCGGGCCGTGATCGGTGGGGTCCCGGCCCGGGTGATCCGGGTCCACCAGCCCGGCGTGGGTTGGGTGCGACCCGACGGCACGGGCGAGGTGATCCCCGAGCGGCCCACGGTGCGACCCGAGGACCTGGCCCGGCTCGCCGACCTCGACGACGACGAGCTCCAGCGCCTGGCCTGACCGGCGCCTCCCGACCCGCCCGCGTCAGCCGACGCGGTGGGCGACCAGGTCGGTGATGTGGCGTCCCGCCTCCACGCCCCGTCCCTCGTAGGTGGTCACCGGGCGATCCGGTCGGGGCGACGCCCAGGTGGGCGGGTCGTCGGGGTCCACGTCGTCGGGGTGGCCCAGGTCGGCCGCGGTGAGCCCGCCGTCGAGGTCTATCGCCAACCGGGGCTCGTGCAGCAGGGCCAGCCGCATCTGGAGGGCGTAGTCGTCCCAGTCGGTGGCCAGGTGCAGCCACCCGCCGGGGGGGAGGAGGTCGGCGACCGTGGACACGAACGACCGGTCCACCAGCCGGCGGTTGCGGTGGCGGCGCTTCGGCCACGGGTCGGGGAACAACACGCGCACGGCGTGCACCACCGCGCCGTCCTCCCGGCCGGGATCGGCGAGGTCCACCACCAGCGTGGTCACGTCCGCGTCGAGCACCCGCACGTTGGCCGGCCCCTCGCGGTCGAGGGCCTGGAGCAGGCGCGCCAACCCCGGGCGGTGGAGCTCCACGGCCACCACGTCGTGGTCGGGGTGCTGGGCCGCCCACGCGCGGGTGGCCTCACCCGTGCCCACGCCCACGTCGAGCAGGCGCGGGGCCGACCGGCCGAACGCGGCGGTCAGCGTGGAGTCCCGCAGCGGCACGGTGAGGCCCCAGCGGGGGGTGAGGGTGGCCAGAGCGTCCCGCTTGGCATCGGACATGCGACCCCGGCGCTTGGTGGTGCGGACCGCCCGGGCGGCGGCACCCTGGTCGCGGCTCGACGGATCGGTGGTCACCCCGCCATCTTCGTCGGCCCGGCGGCGGGTGCCCGGTGGTCCGGCCGGAGGGGCCACCGGATACCGTCTGCTGGCGTGAGCCCGGAGCGAGCGACGTCGAGTGGTGGGCGCCGGTGGCGGGGCGAGCGCGGCTTCACCCTGTCGGAGCTCTTGTTGGTGTCGGTGTTCGTGGTGGGCCTGGTGCTGATCGCGGTCACGTCGGCCCACGACATCGCCGCCGACACCCGCCAGAGCAACTGCCAGACCGAGCTGCGGAACCTCAAGATGGCCGTGGCCGGGTACCACGCGTCCCGGGGCAGCTACCCGTCGACGGTGGCCGAGGTGCTGGCGGCCGGCGAGGTCCCCGCTGCAGATGTCGACAGCTGGTCGATCACCGGCGGCGGCGGCGCCGAGCCGCCCTCCTACCGGCCCGATCTCTCCAAGTGCTGAGGGCTGGCAGTCGCTGATGGGGCAGGGCCCGTGGCCCGGCGGCGGGTCACGGCGGTGAGGGTCACGGCCACGGCCGCGGCGACCAGGTTGCCGAACAGCCACGCGCTGCGGGCCCCCTCGATCCCGTTGCGGGGCACCAGCACGAGGGCCGGGCCCACGATGGCCACGGTGAGGGTGACGGTGATGGCCACGGTGGCCACGTTCCGGTGCAGGATGCGGGCCTCGGCCAGGTACAGCGACGTGAGCGCCCACGGCACGCCGGCCAGCATCATCAGCGGCAGGATCTCCGCGGCATCGCGGTAGTCCTCGCCGTAGGCCGCCACCACCACGCCCTTGCCCAGGAACGTGACCACGGTGCCGACCGCCATGAGCCCCACCGCGAGCAGGAGGGCGAGTCGCATCTGCGACCGGACCTGGGCCCCGTCCTTGCCGCCTTCGGCCAGCAGGGCCTGCCCGATGGCCGACGGCACGTAGAAGGCGATCGACACGATGCCCCACGCCACGTAGAAGCTCGAGTTGACCGAGCTGCTCACGTTCAGGAGCACGATCACCGGGAGGGCGAAGTAGGGCGCCTGGTAGGCCAGCGTCGAGAGGTAGTTGATGCCGGCGTAGCGGCTGGCGGCCCGGGCGGTGGTGGGCACGGGGCCGAGTCGGTGGCGTCCCCCGGTGGTGCGGTTGATGAACGCCACCCCCACGATGCCCGACAGCGCCACCGGCCCGCCCAGGTACAAGAACAGCAGGAAGGAGCGGTGCTCGCCGCCCTGGCCGAGGTGCACGAGGGCGATCTTGGCCACGCCCACCGCGATGATCCGGAACAGGACCAGGCCCCAGCGACGCATGGTCATGGCCCGTACGTCGACGATCAGCGACCACGCCGAACCCATGACGACCAGGGCGAACACTGCGAACCCGCCCACCGGGTGCCAGTTCCAGAGGACGTCGGCGGCCTGGGGGCGGGCGATGGCGAGGTAGGCCCCTGACGCCACCACCGAGGCGGCGGCGGTGGCGAGCACCCCCCAGGTGAACACGGTGTGGGCGTCGACCGACCGGTCGGCCGCGTAACGGGCCAGGGCCACCGGCAGGCCGAGGCCGGCCAGGTACACCACGAACAACGCCGAGGTGTAGAGGGCCGTGGCATCACCGAAGGTGTCCTTGGCGTCGAGCTGGGCGACCAGGAGCGAGAAGGCCATGCCGCCGATGCCCTGGGCCGCCGCCCCCAGGACGAGCACGCTGGACCCGGTGAGCAGGTGGCGGTGGCCGCCCCCGCGCTCGCGCAGCGTGCGGCGGGCGGCGGCGGTCTCAGGTGGCGGATCGCCGGCCCCGGGGTCGCTGGCGGGGGCGACCGTGGCGGCAGGGGTCGGATCGATCACAGCGGATCCACTGTAGGTCCGGGGTGGCGCCCGGCCCGGGGTCCAGCGCCTCGGCGGGCCCGCTCTTGACCCGCCGGTCAAGGTGGGCTCTAGCCTGGCCCGATGGCCACCCAGACCAGCGATGCCGCCGTTCCCCGGGCCCGGCTGCGCGCCGAGCCCGGCGGAGGCACCTACCCGGGGGCGCGGCGACCCGACCGCCACCGCACCGTCGACAGCGACGGCCTGGCCCTGGCGGTGTGGGAGTGGGGTGAACCCGATGCCCCGCCGGTGCTGTGCGCCCACGGTGGCTTCGACTTCGCCGGCACCTACGACAGCCTGGCGCCGCTGCTCGCCGACGCCGGCTGGCGGGTGGTGTGCTGGGACCAGCGCGGCCACGGCGACTCCGAGCACGCCGCCCTCTACTCCTGGGACGCCGACCGCCGAGACGCCCTCGCCGTGCTCGACAGCCTGGGGACGGCCCCCGTTCCGCTCGTGGGCCACTCCAAGGGTGGTGCCCTGCTGCTCTCGCTCGCCGACGCCGTGCCCCACCGGGTGAGCCACCTCGTGAACCTCGACGGTCTGCCGTCGAGCCGATCGTGGCCCGACGTGCCCGAGCACAACCGCACCCGCATGCGTCGCAGCGAGCTGACGGGCTGGCTCGACCATCGCCGCAAGGCGGGCGACAAGGTGCGGCGACCCGGCACCATCGCCGAGTTGGCCGAGCGTCGGGGCCGCATGAACCCCCGCCTCGACCCGGCCTGGCTGGAGTACCTCGTACCCATCGGGGGCTACGAGCAGCCCGACGGCTGGCGCTGGAAGATCGACGCCTCCATGCGCATGGGCGGGTTCGGCCCCTGGCGTCCCGAGTGGTCCATGAACCTCCTGCCCTCGGTGGGGATGCCGGTGCTGTGCGTGCTGGGCCTGGACATCGAGGTCATGGGCTGGGGCACCCTGCCCGAAGACGTCGAGCCCATGCTCCCCAGCCGGGGCCGGTTCGTGCCCCTCGAGGGCGTGGGCCACTTCGTGCACATCGAACAGCCCCGCCTGGTGGCCGACCACGTCCTGGAGTTCCTGGCATGACCGTCGTCACCGTCCACCACGTGCGCACGCGGCTGGCCCTGCACCCGCTGCGCTCGGCCCGACCCGACGCCGGGTCGGAGCGCCCGCTGCTCCTGCTCCACGGGCTGGGCGAGCACACCCCGCACTCGGCTCCGCCGGTCACCGACCCCTGGCCCGGCCCGGTGTGGGGCCTGGACTTCACCGGGCACGGGGGCTCCACGATGCCCAAGGGAGGCGGGTACACCGCTGAAGCGCTCATGGCCGACGTCGACGCCGCCCTCGGCCACCTCGTTCCCGACGCGTCCGCGGGCCCGGCCACGGTGCTCGGCCGTGGGCTCGGCGGCTACGTCGCGCTGCTCATCGCCGGGGCCCGCCCCGAGCTGGTGGGTGGGATCGTGATCACCGACGGCCCCGGCCTGGCCGGGGGCGGGCCGGCCCCCCACTCGTCCAGCGTGGTGCGCACCCGCCCCCCGGGCCCCGCCCCGGCCACGCCCGACCCCTATGCCCTGGTGGAGCTGGCCCGCGACGTCCGCCCGGGTGACTACGCCACGGCCTACGCCCGCCAGGCCGTGGAGTTCGGACCGGTCGACAACCCGATCGCGGTCGCCACCCGGTCCCGGCCGCCCTGGCTGGAAGCCATCGTGTCCGAGCCCGGCGTGGTGGTGGAGCCGGTGGACGCGGCCCTGGCGCGCTACGCCCGCTGACCGTCCCCGAACGGGGCGTCGTCGCCCGCGGTGTCGGGTGCTTCAGCCGGTGCGGGCCACCACGAAGGCCGCGAGCTCGGTGAGCGCGGTGCCGACCTCGGCCTCCACCGGCAGGGTGGCCAGCGACGCCACGGCCTGCGCCGCCAGGGCGTCGATCTCCCGTTCCACCGCGGCCAGGGCACCGGTGGCCACCAGCACCTCCTGCACGTCGGCGACCGCATCGGTTCCCAGGGCGGGGTCACCCACCTGGTCGAGCACCGCCTGCTGTGGGCCGGTGGCGTGCTCGTGGGCCACGGCCAGGAGCATGGTGGGCTTGCCCTCACGCAGGTCGTCGCCGACGGGCTTGCCGGTGAGCGCGGTGTCGCCGAACGCGCCCTGCACGTCGTCGCGGAGCTGGAACGCCTCGCCCAGCGGTTCGCCGTACCGGCTGAGCGGCTCGGCCAGGGCGTGGCCGCCGGCCAGCGCCGCCCCGAGCTGCAGGGGCCGTTCGATCGTGTACTTGCCCGACTTGTAGCGGGCGATGCGGCGGGTGCCGGCCCGGTCGCGACGGCCCTGGGCGGTACCGATGAGGTCGAGGTACTGGCCCACGTTGAGCTCGACGCGCAGCTCGTTCCAGAGGCGGATCACGTCGGCGGGACCGGCCGGGAGCAGCTGGTCGGCGTACACGAACGCCAGGTCGCCGGCCAGGATGGCCACGCCCTCGCCGAACCGGCGCGACTCGCCGGCCCATCGCTCGGTCTCGTGGCGGGTGAGGAACTGGCGGTGCACCGCCGGCGCGCCGCGTCGGGAGGCGGACCCGTCCATCACGTCGTCGTGGATGAGGGCGAAGCCCTGGAGCAGCTCGAAGGCGGCGCCGGCGTCGACCACCACGGGGTCGTCGGGATCGCCGCCCGCGGCCCGGAACCCCCAGTGGCAGAACGCCGGACGGAGGCGCTTGCCCCCGCTGAGCACCAGTCGCTGCAGGGCCTCGAGGGGTTCGGCGAGGGTGGGATCGAGCGCGGCCCAGCGCACCCGCTCTTCGTCGAGGAGGCCGGCGATGCGGGCCTCGACCCGTTCGGCGATCATCGCCAGATCCGCCGGCAGCAGCCGGGCGGGGCCGCCGTCGGCCGAGGGCGGGTCTGTGCGGGGAGACGGCGGCAGGCCTGCCATGACCGCAAACCCTACGGCTGACCGGATCGAATCACGCCATCGCCGACCCGGTCCCTACGCTCGTGCCCCATGGGTGTGCCGGGCCGGTCGGCCACGATGACGGCGGCGGTCATGGTGGTGGTCGGGCTGGTGGTCGGTGCGGCGCTGACGGGCTGCGGCCGCGAGGACTTCCCGGACCGCACGGCCCGCGTGGATCTCGACGGGGCGGTGCTGACCTTCGACCTCGAGTCGTGCGGGCTCGACGGCGACACCCTCTTCGTGGTCGGTCGCCAGGGGGCGGGGCCCGTGCTGCAGGCGGTGGTGGCCCTGGCCGACGACGGCACCACCGGCATCCCCGAAGGCACCGGGGTGTCGGTGGACCGCGACGACCGCATCTACGAAGCCTTCGGCGCCGACTCCTGGCGGCTACGCGGCGAGCGGAGTGACCCGCCCGGCACGGTGGCGTGGGCCCGACTGCGGGGGAGTCGAATCCAGGTCGGTGGCGAGCTGGACCCGGGCGAGGGGGCGGCCGTGCCGTTCACCCTCGACGCCCGCTGCGACGAACCGGACTGACGGCGAACCGGATTGACGACGGCCGGACTGACCACCGCCTGCCGAGCAGTCAGGTAGGCAGCCAGGCGGGCGGTCAGGTGGGCGGGTCGAGGTCGCCGACCACCTCCTGCACGCGGGCCCGGGCGGCCGTGATCCGGTCTCGGCAGTGGGCCACCAGTTCGGCGGCCCGGGCGACGTCGTCTGCCACGCGGTCCACGTCGGGTTCGTCGTGCTCGAGCCGGTCGAGGATGGTCTCCAGTTCGGCCAGGGCTTCGGTGTAGCCCAGGTCGGCGGTGGGGGTGGGCTCGGTCATGTGGGGGCTCCTGGGGGCGGCGACGCCGGAGAGGGGTGGACGTGCACACCGTCGGGGTCGACGGGGCTGGGGGCGGTGCCGGCGGCGAACCGGGGCACGAGCCGGGGGCCGGGGGCGAGGTGGGTGACCGAGCGGACGGCCCGGCCGTCTGCCCCGGTGGTGATGGTCCAGCCGCGGGCGAGGGCCAGGGCCGGGTCGTGGGCCCGGGCCCGGGCGGCCAGGCCGTACAGGTCTCGTTCGGCCCGCTGCAGCGCCCGGACGGATCCCCGGGCGGTGCGGGCCTCGGCCTGGTCGAGGCGGGTGGCGTGCACTTGCAGGGTGCGTGCCACGCCGCGGCCGATCCGGGTGGTGCGCAGGCCGAGGCGCCGTTCGGCCTCGCCGGTGGTGGCCAGCGCCGCCCGGCGGGCGGCCTCCCACGTCTGGTCGAGCCGGGTGAGGAAGGTCCGGACCCGGTGCACGAGCGCGCCGGCGGCCGCGGTGGGGGTCTTGTGGGCGGTGTGCGCCACCTCGTCGGCCACCGACCGGTCGATCTCGTGACCGATGCCCGTGAGCACCGGCACCGGGGTGCCGGCGATGGCCCGGGCCAGGGCCTCGTCGTCGAACACGGCCAGGTCGGTGGTGGCGCCTCCGCCCCGCACCAGCAGCACGGCGTCGACCGCCCGGGTGCCGTGGCGGAGGGCGTCGGTCACCTTGCCCAGGGCGGCCACGATCTGGCCGGCGGCGTCGGCCCCCTGGGTGCGGACGTCGAGCAGCCACACCGAGAAGGCCAGGCCGCTGCCGGTGAGCTCGGCCATCACGTCGGCGTGGGCGGCGGTGCCGTGGCTGGTGACGAGGGCGAGCTGCAGGGGCACGGGCGGCAGCGGGCGGCCCCCGTTGGCCCCCAGCAGCCCCTCGGCCTGGAGGGTGGCGAGCACGCGGTCGCGGTCGGCCTTGAGTCGACCGAGGGTGAACTCGGGGTCGATGGCGCTCATGCGGAGCTGGAGCACGCCCCGGGGTTCGTACCAGCGCAGCCGGGCCTGGATGCGGATCTCCAGGCCGTTCTCCATGCGGATGGCCCCGCCCGCCCGCTTGAGCTGGTTGTTCACCAGGAGGCGCTCGGGGGCCAGGAGGGTGACGGCCACCAGCGATCGGGGGGTGGCGCCCATCTCGCACGGTTCGGTGAGGTCGAAGTACACGTGGCCGTTGGCCGACCGGTTCAGGTTGCGGATCTGCCCGCTCACCCACAGGTCGGTGGGGAAGGCCTGGGCCGCCACCCGGGCGATGCGGGCCGCCAGCTCGCCCACGGTGAGCGTGTCGGGCCGGCCGACGTCGTCGTCGAACAGGCCGCCGGGGCCGGGTTCGGTGGTCGGGCTGGTCACGGGGCGCACGGTACCCGCGGGGTCCGACAGCGAGACGACGAGGGCCGCACCCCGGTGGGGTGCGGCCCTCGTGACGGTTCGTCCCGCAGCGTGGCGGCCGGGGTCAGCCGGGTCAGCTCGCCAGGTTCTGGGCGACGAAGTCCCAGTTCACCAGGTTGGTGAGGAAGTTCCCGATGTAGTCGGGGCGGGCGTTGCGGAAGTCGATGTAGTAGGCGTGCTCCCACACGTCGATGGTGAGGAGCGCCTTCACGCCGTGCTTGAGCGGCAGGTCGGCGTTGGCGGTCTTCTGGATCTTCAGGCCACCGTCGTCGACCAGCCAGGCCCAGCCCGAGCCGAACTGGGTCTTGGCCGCCTCGGTGAACTCGGCCGAGAAGGCGTCGTAGGAGCCGAAGGCCGAGTTGATGGCGTCGCCCAGCTCGCCGGTGGGCGCGCCGCCGCCGGTGGGCGACAGGCAGTTCCAGTAGAAGGTGTGGTTCCAGACCTGCGCCGAGTTGTTGAAGAGGGGGCCGGCGTCGGCGGCGAGGATGATCTCCTCGAGCGACGAGTCGGCGTGCTCGGTGCCGTCGATCAGCCCGTTGAGGACGTTCACGTAGGTGGCGTGGTGCTTGCCGTAGTGGTAGTCGATCGTCTCCTTCGAGAGCCCCTTGCTCTCGAGGGCGTCGGGGGCGAAGGGGAGCGGCGGCAGCTCGATGGCCATGGGGTGGTTCCTTTCGAAGGACGGTTTCAGCGCAGGGGGGACCCTACCGCCGCCTGCCCCGGGTGAGAACCGGGCTCCGCCTCCCGTCAGACCCCGGCGCGCACCAGGGTGCGGTACAACTCGGCGTAGAGCCCACCGGCGTCGAGCAGGTCGGCGTGGCGCCCTTCCTCCACGAGCCGGCCGCGGTCGAGCACCAGGATGCGGTCGGCGTCGACGATGGTGGACAGGCGGTGGGCGATCACGATCGAGGTGCGGCCCTCCAGTGCCCGCGCCAGGGCCTCCTGCACCGCGGCCTCGTTCTCGCTGTCGAGGTTGGAGGTGGCCTCGTCGAGGATCACGATGGCCGGGTCCTTGAGCAGCATGCGGGCGATGGCGAGCCGCTGCTTCTCGCCGCCGGAGAGGCGGTACCCC
>DAIMFV010000014.1:0-18013 GCA_036724365.1 Acidimicrobiales bacterium
GGTGCTCCGGGGCTGACCGTTCGTCGGGCGGGTGGCTCGGGTGGGTGGCTCAGGTGGGTGGCTCGGGTGGGTGGCTCAGGTGGGTGGCTCGGGTGGGTGGCTCAGGCGGGTGATGGCGCGGCGTCGGTCGCCACCGGACCCCCCGACCTCGCCTGCTCGGCCAGGGCGCTGAGCTCCTCGTAGGACTCGGAGATGGCACGCGACAACAGGGCCGGTTCCCGCAGCGCGTCGGCGAACGACAACACCCCGAACAACATGCGGTCGCCGTAGCTCCACAGCATCACGTTGCAGCCCACGCCGTTGCTGGGGGGTCCGTCGACGTAGAGGTCCTCGACCCGGCGGCCGAACAGCTCCCACGGCTGGTCGGGCCCTTTGATGTTGGAGATGAGGATGTTGGCGTCGACCAGGTCGGTGGTGGCCTTCAGGCGGTTCACCAGGGCCTTCGCGCCGGGTTGGGCCACCAGGGGCGGCACCACGTCGAGCCAGGCCGGCATCAGGTCGATGCCCAGGGTGGTGAGCTGCGCCTTGGCTTCACGGGTGACGGCGCTGATCACCTGGAGCCGCTCCCAGGGGTCGTCGACGTCGGTGGCCAGCGAGGTGGTGAAGCTCCAGAACCGGTTGCCGGCCTGGCGCACCGGGGCGTCGGCCGGCTCGTCGGACGCGGGCACGCTGGTGAGCAGCGGCCGGTCTGGTACGCCGCCGTGCTCCTGGAGGTAGCGACGGCAGGCACCGGCCATCACGGCCAGCACGGTGTCGTTCAGCGTGACCCCGGCCTCGTCCTTGATGCGCTTGAGGCCCGCGAGTGGCAGTGCGGCGCGGGCGTAGGCCCGGCCGGGTGTGAAGGCGTCGTTGAGCGCGCACCACGGGGCCTCGCCGCTGAAGTCCGGCACGCTCACCGTGGCCCGGGCCCGGTGAGCCTTCACCGCGTCGGTGCGCGCCTTGGTGGTGGCGACCAGCCTCGGCAGGCGGGCCGCGGCGCGGGCGTGGTCGGCCAGGGCCCCTGCCACCAGACGGGCGCGACCGGGCAGGGGCTCGGGTAGGAACGGCCCGACCCTGGGGATCGGGTCTCTCGGTGCGTCGGAGAAGACTCGCGAGAACGTGGTGTAGGCGGCCACGCCGTCGGCGAGGCAGTGCTGGTACTTGAGGATCACCGCTTGGCGACCGCCCTCCAGCTCGTCGACCAGGGTGGCCTGCCAGAGGGGGTGCCGGCGGTCCAGGTGGCGCTCGGCGATCCGGGCGAACAGGTCGTTCACCTGGTCCGGCCCGCCGGGGGCGGCCACCCGCTCGGCGCGCAGGTGGAAGTCGAGGTCGAAGTCGGGGTCGTCGACCGCCACCGGGTGGTGGAGGCGGAAGGGGACCGCCACGACCCGCCACCGGAACGAGGGGAGCTGGGGAAGGCGGGACTCCAGGTGGCTCCGAAGGTCGCCCAGGGTGACGGGCGGCCCGTCGGTGGGGGCGAGCACCCCCACCGCCATGGTGTTCATGGGCTGGCCGGGCAGGTCCATGTACAAGAAGCCGGCGTCCTCGCCGCTCAGGCGGTGCACGTCAGACCCCCACCGGCTCGGCGTCGACGGCGGGTCCGGTGTGGGCCTCGACCAGTTCGTCGAGTGCGGCTTCTATCCCGTGGGCCAGGTCCTGGGGCCGGGCCACCGCCGCGGGGTTGGTGACCAGCGTGAAGTGCACGGCATCGCCGTAGCCGGTGACGGTCACGTTCAGACCGGCCCCGTCGGCGACCGGGCCCGACATGGCGAGCTGCTCCACCGGCCGGGTGCCCAGCGTCCACGAGGGGTCGGCGATCCGCACGTTGGACACCAACACGTTGAAGTCGGGCTCGGCGGTGCCAGCGCGCTGCTTGCCGCTCATCCAAGTGGAGGCCCGGGAGGCGATCGCAGGCGGGATCCGGTCGAGCCAGGCCGGCAGGGTGTGACGGCCCTGGACCTCGAGCTGCTCCTTGGCCTCGGTGTTCGCCGCGGCGATGGCCGCCAACCGGGCCCGGGGATCGGGCTCATCGGTGGCCAGGAACGAGAAGTAGTTCGCGAACACGTTTCCGGTGGTGCGTGGGGGTGCTCCCGGCGGGTCGTTGGCCACGGGCACGTTCACCACCAGCGGCGTGTCGGGCAGGGCACCCTGTCCCAAAAGGTGGGCGCGAAGGGCCCCGGCCACCACCGCGAGGACCACATCGCTCACGGTGGTCCCGGCCGCCTTGCGGACCTGTTGGAGCTCGGCGAGGCCGACCCGGGCGAGACCGAACGCCCGCTCGGCGTCGGCCGACCGGTTCAGCACCGTGCGAGGAGCGTCGCCCATGGACCGGGGGACCGCCACCGGGGCCGCGGCCCGACGCTCGTCGACCGCTTTGAACCGGCGGAGGGTCTCGCTGAGCAGGGCGGGGCCGTCGAGCCAGGCCCTGGTCTGGTGGCGGACGGCGCCGGCGAACAGGCGGACCGGACCGGGCAGGGACTGGGCCCGCCAGGCCGGAGCCGGCCGCGTGGGAGGCGGGCCCAGCAGGCGGTCGAGGATGGTGACCAGCGCCGCGCCGTCGGCCATCGAGTGGTGGAAGCGCCACACCAGGGCCTGGCGACCGTCGGCGAGGCCGTCGACCAGCACCACCTGCCACAGCGGGTGCCGCAGGTCGATGAGGCCGGGGAGCTGGGAGGCGACGAAGGCCCGGAGCTCGTCGTGACCGCCCGGGGCGGGGAGCGTGGCCTGCCGCACGTGGTAGCCGAGGTCGAAGTCGGGGTCGTCGACCCAGCGCGGGGTGTCGATCCCACCGGGCACCGGGGCGAGCCGCCACCGGAACGACGGAACCAGGTGGAGGCGCTGGGCGAGGTGGTCGCGCAGGTCGTGCACCGTGAGCGGTCCCCGCCCGTCGGTGGCCGGTCCGAGGACCAGGAGGTCGACGCAGGTGGAGGTGCTGGTGGGGCTCTCGATGTAGAGGAACCCGGCGTCGCTACCGGCCAGTCGTCGCACCATCTGCTCGTTCCGTCCCCTTCTCGGCCCGGGCGGCCGCCGCGCCATCGGGCGGCGGTGGGCCACCAGCCACGAGCCAGAGAGCATGGCAGCACCAGGTCGGCGTCGCCACCGATCTCCCCCGGGCGGCCGGGGCCCGACCTCGGGCCTACCACTCGGTAGACAGGGGCTACCTACCGCGGAGTAACCTGTACGTGACAGAAGTCTCAGTCCCGGGTCGAGGTGCTGCTGGAGCGGCACGGGTCCGGTGTCGACAGGGGAACCGTGAACGAACCTCGCCCGCACGATCCGCTCGCCAGTGCCAGCCTCGTGGTTGCCGCCGACCCCTGTGGTCGTCCCAACCCGGCGCTGGTGGCGGCGGCGGGCCGCGCCGGTGGGCGGGGGCTGCTCGACGCGCCCGACGTCGACGGTCTGCCCGCGCTGGTGGCCGACGTGGCGCGCCGCTGCGCAGAGCCGTTGTGGCTCCGCCCCGCACCAGCGGTCCCGCCGGCGTCGGTGGCCGAGGCCTTCGGTTCCCCGGCCCGGGCCGATTCGGTGGCGCCGGTCATCGAGGCGGTGGTGCTGGTGGCCGCGCCCACCGTCGAGCCCACCGACCATGCGGCGCTGGGCCAGGCCGTGCGGTCGTGGGCCGCGGCCGGTTCGTGGCAGGTGCTGGCCCAGGTCACGTCGCGGGCTCAGGCCGAGGCGGCGGTGGCGGCCGGTGCGCACGGGCTCATCGCCTCGGGGTGTGAGGGCGGTGGCCGGGTGGGCGCCACCGAGGCGTTCGTCCTGTTCCAGCAGGTGGTCGACCTGGGCGTGCCCGTGTGGTCCCGCGGTGGCATCGGGCTGCACACGGCCTCAGCCGTGGTCGCCGGGGGCGGCCAGGGCGTGGTGCTCGACGGGCAGCTCGGCCTGCTCCGTGAGGGCGGTCTGGGCGTGGATGCCCGCCAGGCTCTGGAGGCCATGGACGGCAGCGAGACCCGGGTGGTGGGGGGCCACCGCATCTACACCCGGCCCGACCTCCCGGCCGCGGCGCTCCCCGACGACGTCTCCGCCGCCGACGTGGCGGCCCGGCTGGGCGCCGACCTCAAGGCCGACCTGGTTCCGTTCGGCCAGGACGGCGGCTTCGCCAAGGGCCTGGCCCGCCGCTTCGCCACGGTCGGCGGGGGGGGGCAGGCCGTGCGACGGGCGGTGGCCGAGCACCTGGCGGCCGCGGCCGCGGCGCCGCCGCTGGCACCCGGCGCCGGCGTGGCCGGACCCCACGGCACGCGGTATCCGATCGCCCAGGGACCCATGACCCGGGTGAGCGACCGGGCAGCGTTCGCGGCCGCGGTGGCCGAGGGCGGCGGCCTGCCCTTCCTGGCCCTGGCCCTGCTACCCGCCCACGAGGTGCGCGAGCTGCTCACCGAGACCGCCGAGCGGTTGGGCGACCAGCCGTGGGGCGTGGGCGTGCTCGGCTTCGTGCCCGCCGAGCTGCGGGCCGAGCAGCTCGAGGTGGTGCACGAGATCGCTCCGCCGGTGGCCCTCATCGCCGGTGGTCGGCCGTCTCAGGCGGCGCCGCTTGAGGCCGCCGGCATCAGCACCTACCTGCACGTGCCGTCACCCGGTCTGCTCGACCGGTTCCTGAAGGACGGGGCTCGCAAGTTCGTGTTCGAGGGGCGGGAGTGCGGTGGCCACGTGGGCCCGCGTTCCAGCTTCGCCCTGTGGGACGCCCAGATCGAGCGGCTCCTGGCGGTCGACGACCCCGAGAACTTGCAGGTGCTGCTGGCCGGCGGCATCCACGACGCGCGTTCCGCGGCCATGGCCGCGGCCGCCTGCGCGCCGCTGGCGGCCCGGGGCGCCAAGGTCGGGGTGCTGATGGGCACGGCCTACCTGTTCACCGAGGAGGCCGTGTCGGGCGGGGCCATCCAGCCCGCGTTCCAGGACGTGGCGGTGCACTGCGACACCACCGTGCTGTTGGAGACCGCGCCCGGTCACGCCACCCGGTGCGTGGAGACCGACTTCGTGCGGGCCTTCGCCGGCCGCAAGGCGGAGCTGGAGGCGGAGGGCGTCGACCCCAAGGCGCGCTGGGCCGAGCTGGAGACCCTCAACCTCGGTCGGCTGCGCATCGCGTCCAAGGGCTTGGCGCGAGACGACAGCGGCCTGGTCACCGTCGACCCCGACCACCAGCGTCGAGAGGGCATGTACATGATCGGCGAGGTGGCCACCCTGCGCCACGAGGTCACCACCATCGCCGCTCTGCACGCCGACGTGAGCGACGGCAGCGCCGCCATCGCCACCGGTTCCCCCGACGGGGCGCCGGTGTCCCGCCTGTCGGTGCGCGAACCCGAGCGCGAGCCCGATCCGCTCGACGTGGCCATCATCGGCATGGACGCCTTCTTCCCGGGCGCGGTGGGCGCCGAGGAGTTCTGGGCCGAGATCGTGGCCGGCACCGACGCCGTCACCGAGGTGCCGGCCGGGCGGTGGGACGTCGACCGCTACTACGACGCCGACGCCTTCACCAGGGACGCCGGCCGCAAGACCCCCTCCAAGTGGGGTGGGTTCCTGCGTCGCATCGGCTTCGACCCGCTGCGCTACGGCATCCCACCGGCATCGCTGGCCGCCATCGAACCGGTGCAGCTCCTCAGCCTGGAGGTGGCGGCCCGCGCCCTGGCCGACGCCGGCTACGCCGAGCGCGAGTTCGACCGGTCCAAGGCGTCGGTGATCTTCGGCACCGAGTCGGGCAACGAGCTCGGCGGCGCCTACGGGGTCCGTGCCTTCCTGCCGCAGCTGTTCGGCGAGCTCCCGGCGGCGCTGGAGGAGTGGCTGCCGTCGCTCACCGAGGACTCCTTCCCCGGGGTGCTGGCCAACGTGATCGCCGGGCGCATCGCCAACCGGCTCGATCTGGGCGGCGTGAACTACACCGTCGATGCCGCCTGCGCCTCGTCGCTGGCCGCCCTCGACGCCGCCTGCAAGGAGCTGCGCCTCGGTACGTCGGACCTGGTGCTGGCCGGTGGTGCAGACCTCCACAACGGGCTCAACGACTACCTGCTCTTCGCGTCCGTGCACGCGCTGTCGCCCACGGGGCGGTGCCGCACCTTCGACGCGTCGGCCGACGGCATCGCCCTGGGCGAGGGCGTGGCCTGCGTGGTGCTCAAGCGCCTGGCCGACGCCGAGCGCGACGGCGACCGCATCTACGCGGTGATCGACGCCGTGGCCGGCTCCAGCGACGGCCGCCACCTGGGCCTCACCGCGCCCCGCAAGGAGGGCCAGCAGCGCGCCGTGTACCGGGCGCTCGCCCAGGCCGGCCACTCGCCCTCCAGCATCGGCCTGGTGGAGGCCCACGGCACCGGCACGGTGGTGGGCGACCGCACCGAGATGGCCACCCTCACCGAGGTGTTCGCCGAGGCGGGCGTGGAGCCCGGTGCCGCGGTGCTCGGTTCGGTGAAGTCCCAGATCGGCCACACCAAGTGCGCGGCCGGGTTGGCCGGGCTGATCAAGGTGGCCAAGGCGGTGCACCACGGTGTGCTGCCCCCCACCGTCAACCTGGTGGAGCCCAACCCTTACTACGACGCCGAGACCAGTCCGTTCCGGTTCTTGACCCAGGCCCGACCGTGGGCGGCCGAGACCCGTCGGGGCGGGGTGAGCGCGTTCGGCTTCGGTGGCACCAACTTCCACGCGGTGGTGTCCTCCTACGACGGCGGCGACCGGCCGGCTCACGGGGCCGTGCAGTGGCCCGCCGAGCTGTTCGTGGTGCGGGGCGCCACCGCGGCCGATGCCGGCCGGTCCCTCGACCAGCTCGCGTCCACCGTGGCGGCGGTCCTGGCGTCGGACCCCGACGGCCAGCGCCACCCGCTCCGGGACCTCGCCCACGCCGTGTGCCGGGCCGGCACCGGCCCGGTGCGCGCCGCGTTCGTGGCCGGTTCGCTCACCGAGCTGGCCGCCGCCGTCGACACGGCGCGGGCCGGCACCGCCGACCCGGGCGCCGGCGTGTTCCTCGCCGAGCCCGAGCGCGGTGCCGACGCCGAGGCCCCCACGGTGGGCTTCCTCTACCCTGGGCAGGGGAGCCAGCGCCCCGGCATGCTGGCCGACCTGTTCGTGACCTTCGGCGGGCTCGACGACCTGCTCCGCCTGGGCGAGCGATGGGCACCGCAGCTGTTCCCGCCCGCTGCGTTCACCCGGGAGGAGCGCGCCGCCCAGCAGGAAGCCATCACCGCCACCGACGTGGCCCAGCCCACGCTCGGCATCGCGGCGCTGGCGATCACCCGGCTCCTGGGACGCCTGGGCATCACGCCCGCGGTGGCCGGCGGTCACAGCTACGGCGAACTGGCCGCCCTGGCCGCCGCCGGGTCGTTCGACGACGCCACCTTGTTGGAGATCAGCGCCGCCCGTGGGGGTTCCATCCTCGAGGCCGTGGCCCGCTCGGGGGGCGACCCCGGCACCATGGCTGCGGTGGCCCTCACCCGTGGGGAGCTGGCCGGGCGCCTCACCGCCTGGCCCGGGCTGGTGATCGCCAACCACAACGGTCCCCGTCAGGTGGTGCTCTCGGGCCCCACCGCCCCCGTGCACGAGGCGGTGGCCGCCCTCCAGGCCGACGGCGTCACCGCCAAGGTCCTGCCGGTGGCGTGCGCGTTCCACAGCCCGCTCATCGCCGAGGCCGGCGAGCTGCTCGCCGCCCGCCTGGCCCAGCTCCCCGTGGCCGCGCCGTCGTTCCCGGTGTGGTCCAACGTGACGGCCGAGCCCTACCCCGACGGCGACACCGGCGCGGTGGCCCGGCTGCTCACCGAGCAGGTCACCGCCGGCGTCCGCTTCGTGGACCAGGTGGAGTCGATGTACGCCGCCGGTGTCCGCGTGTTCGTCGAGGCCGGCCCGGGCCGGGTGCTCACCCAGCAGGTGGGCAAGATCCTGGGCGACCGACCCCACGCCATGGTGGCCTGCGACGTGGCCGGGGAGCCCGGGGTGCGCCGCTTCCTCATGGCGGTCGCCCAGCTCGCCACCCTCGGCGTGCCGGTGGATCCCACCGCCCTGTTCGAAGGCCGGTCCACGCCCGCCGACCTCCACGCCCTGCCCGTGCCGGCCCCCAACTGGCAACTCGACGGGGCGCTGGTGTGCAACGCCGCCGGCGTGCCGCTGCCCAACAGCCTCCAGCCCGCCCACCTCCTCCCCACCCTCGACTTCGGAGCCCACGCCATGACCACCGGACCCGACGACCCGAGCGGCGTCGTCCTCGAGTACCTGCGCAGCGTCCGTCAGATCGTGGCGGCCGAGCGAGACGTGATGCTGCGCTACCTCGGATCGGCGGTGCCGACCTCAGCGGCGTTCGACGACTACGCCGGGGTCATCGAGGGAGCGGCCCAGCCGGCCCTGGGTGCGCCCACCGCACATGGCGCCCCGTCCAACGGTGTGGCTCCCAACGGTGCCTCCTCCAACGGCGCGGCCTCCAACGGCACCTCGGCCAACGGCACCTCGGGCAACGGCGCCTCGACCAACGGGTCGGCCGCCCCGGCACCCGCTGCGCTCACCGGTGAGCAGCTCCTCCACGAGGTGCAGGCCATCGTGAGCGAACGCACCGGTTACCCGGTGGAGATGCTCGACCCCGACCTGGACCTCGAGGCCGACCTGAGCATCGACTCCATCAAGCGCATCGAGATCGTGGGCGAGCTGGCTGAACGCATCGGCCTGGCCGGGCTCGACGAGTCCGCGGTCGACGAGGAGATGGTGGAGGAGCTGGCCCAGCACAAGTCGCTCCGGGCCATCGTGGAGTGGATCGAGGCCCTGGCCACCGGCGAGCCGTCGCCGGCCACCGCCGAGTCGTTGGCCGCGGCTCACGCCGCCCACGAGCCCGAGCACGCCCACGGTCCCCTCCCGCCGGTGGCGCAACGGTTCGAGGTGCACACCACCCTGCTCGGGCCGGCTGTGGCGCTGGGAGACCTGCACGGGTCCACCGCCGCGGTGGTCGAGGGCCACGCCGTGCTCACCGACGCCGTGGTGGCCGCCCTCTCGGCCCGGGGTGCGTCCGCCGCCCGGGTGGAGCGAGGTGCGCCCGTGCCCGAACGGGCCGAGCTGCTCGCCGGCTTCGACGTGGTGGTCGACCTCTCCGCCACGGCCGGTGACCGGGCCGTCGACGCCCGTACCGTGTTCGCCGACCTCCAGCCCGCGCTCCTCGGTTCCACCCGCCGGGCCCTCGCCGTGACCGTGCCGGTGCACGCCGACGGCATGCCCACGGGCATCCCCGGCCTCATGCGGGCCCTGGCCCGCGAACGCCACGACGCCCTGGTGCGTGCCGTCGAGGTGGATCCCGCCGACCTCGACGGCGACCTGGCGCCCCTGGCCGAGATCCTCGTCGACGAGCTGCTGGATCTCGACGCCCCGGCCGCGCTGTCGTGGTCCGGCGGTCAGCGGGCGGCCCGGGTGGTGGGCGAGGCCCGCGACCTGGCCGTGCCGGGTGAGCTCGGCCTGGGTCCCGACGCCGTGGTGGTCATCACCGGCGGGGCCCGCGGCATCACGGCCCGGGTGGCCGAGGGCCTGGCCCGCGCCAACCCTTGCCGTCTGGGGCTCGTGGGGCGGTCCGCGTTCCCCGACCGAGACGAGGACCCCCGCACCGCGGGGGCGGTGGACCGTCAGGCCATCCGTCGTGCACTGCTGGAGATCGGCGACCTGCGAACGCCCAGCGAGATCGAGGCGGCCTGCAACCGCATCGAGGCCGATCGTGAGATGCGCGCCACCCTCGCCACCCTGCGGTCGTTCGGCGCCGAGGTGGAGTACGTCTCACTCGATGTGCGCGACCCGCGCTTCGGCGAGCTGCTCGACGAGCTTCGCGACCGCCACGGCCGCCTCGACGGGGTCATCCACGGCGCCGGCGTGCTCGACGACCACTTCCTGCGGGACAAGACGCTCGCCGGCTTCGACCGGGTCTTCGGCACCAAGCTCGACGGCGCCCGGGCGATCCTCGATCGTCAGGCCGGCATGCGCTTCGTGGTGCTGTTCGGCAGCGTGAGCGGCGTGTTCGGCAACAAGGGGCAGGCCGACTACGCGGCCGCCAACGACGCCCTCGACACCCTGGCCCGCACCCGCGACGGCTTGCACGACTGCCGGGTCATCAGCCTCGACTGGGGGCCGTGGGGCGGCGGAGGCATGGTGTCGGTCGAGCTCGAGCGCGAGTACGCCCGCCGCGGGATCGGGCTGGTCGATCCCGCCGACGGTGTGATGGCCCTGCTCCACGAGGTGGCGGCGGGCTCCGGGCCGTCCCAGCTCGTGGTGATGCGGGGCGCCCCCGAGGCGTTCGCGCCGCCCATCGACCACACGCCGGCGAGCGACGACCTGGTGGCTGGGCCCCGCGCGTGACGAGCGGGTCCACCGTGGAACCGGCCGTGGACGGCATCGCCATCGTGGGGATGGCATGCCTGTATCCGGGCGCGCCCACGGTGGACACCTTCTGGTCCAACATCCGCGCCGGCGTCGACGCCATCACCGAGGTGCCGGCCGGCCGGTGGGACCCTGTGTTCTTCGACCCCGACGGCAAGGGGGCCGATCGCTTCTACTGCAACCGGGGTGGGTTCGTCGACGACCTGGCCCGGTTCGACCCGCTGGCCTTCGGCATCATGCCGGTGGCCATGGAGTCGGCCGAGCCCGACCAGCTCCTCGCCCTGGGGGCCGCGGCCGCCGCCCTGACCGACGCCGGCGCCGTGCACGAGCGGGTCGATCCCACCAGCGTGGCTGTGATCCTGGGACGCGGCGGCTACATCGGCGACGGCGTCGCCCGGCTCGACCAGCGCGTGCGCACCGCGCAGCAACTGGTGGAGACCTTGCGCTCGCTGCTCCCCGGCATCGACGAGGACCGGCTGCAGGCGGTGAAGGCGGAGTTCCAGGACCGTCTGGGACCGGAACGACCCGAGGGGTCGATCGGGCTGGTGCCCAACCTGGCCGCGTCACGCATCGCCAACCGGTTCGACTTCCAGGGTGCCGCCTACACCATCGACGCCGCCTGCGCGAGCTCGCTCATCGCCGTCGACCAGGCCGCCGACCAGCTCCGCTCGGGCCGCGCCGACGTGGTCCTCGCCGGCGGGGTCCACCACTGCCACGACCTCACGCTGTGGAGCGTGTTCTCCCAGCTCCGTGCCCTCTCGCCCAGTGGGGCGATCCGCCCCTTCAGCGAGGCCGCCGACGGCATCCTGGTGGGCGAGGGCACCGGCATCCTGGTGCTCAAGCGCGAGGCCGACGCCGAGCGCGACGGCGACCGCGTCTACGCGGTGATCCGCGGCACGGGCGTGGCCAGCGACGGCCGCGACGCCAGCCTCATGAGCCCCCGGCCCGAGGGCCAGGTGCTGGCGGTGGAGGCGGCGTGGCGGGCCAGCGGCCTGGACCCTTCGGCCGTGGGCCTGGTGGAGGCCCACGGCACCGCCACCCCCGTGGGCGACCGCACCGAGCTGGAGACCCTGCGCACGGTGTTCGGCCCGGCCCATGCCGGACGGCCCCGCGCCGGGCTGGGGTCGGTGAAGTCGATGATCGGCCACGCCATGCCGGCGGCCGGTGCCGCCGGGCTGATCAAGGCCGCCCTCGCCGTGTACCACGGCGAGTTGCCGCCCACCCTCCACGTGGAGGAGCCGGCCGCCGCGGTGGCCGACACCCGGTTCCGGCTGATCGCCGAGGTGGAGCCGTGGGAGGGCGACGCCCCGCGCCTGGCCGGGGTGAACGCCTTCGGCTTCGGGGGCATCAACGCCCACGTGGTGCTGGCCGAACCCCCCGGCCTGCGCACCCGAGCTGGCGCCCCCGGGATCTCCCGAGCCGCAACGCCAGCATCCGGAACCTCGACCGGCCCGGCCGCCGGCCCCGACCACGCCGACGATCCGGACGTGGCAGCCACCGCCGAGGAGGACGTGCTGCTCCTGGCCGGGGCCGATGCCGTCGACCTGCTCGCACAGCTCGACGGGTGGACCGCGGGCGAGCCCGTGCTGCGGGTGCCCACCGGCGGGCCGGCCCGCCTCTCCCTGGCCCGCAAGGTGCTGGAGCGCGGCACGGCGTTCCGCGGTCGCAACGACGTGTGGTTCGACCCGCACGGCCTGGTGTCGTCGGGCGGCAAGGTGGCGTTCCTGTTCCCCGGCGTGGAGCCGGTGTTCGCCCCCCGGGTCGACGACGTGGCCGAGCGGTTCGGGATCGCCTGGGAGGGCCTGGCCCCCGACCTGGGCGCGCTGCAGGCCCAGGGCCGCGGCATCGTGGCCGTGGGCCGGCTGCTGGCCGACGCCCTCGGCCGGCTGGGCATCCGCCCCGATGCCCTGGCCGGGCACAGCCTGGGCGAGTGGACCGGCCAGATCGTGTCGGAGATGATCCCCGCTGCGTCGGTCGACGAGTTCCTCGCCACCCTGCAACCGGGTTCGGTCGAGGTGTCCAACGTGGTGTTCGTGGCCCTCGGCACCGGCGCCGACGTGGCCGCCGAGCTGGTGGCCGGGCTGCCGAACGCCCACGTGTCCCACGACAACTGCCCCCACCAGTCGGTGGTGTGCGCGCCCGAGGCCACCGTGGCTGCGGTGCTGGAGCGGGCCCGGGAGCGCAAGGTGCTGGCCCAGGAGCTGCCGTTCCGGTCGGGCTTCCACTCGCCGCTCTTCGAGCCCTACCTCGCCGGCCTGGCCGAGCAGTTCGGGGCCATCCCGCTGGTGCCGCCGTCGGTTCCGCTGTGGTCGGCCACCAGCCTGGCGCCCTACCCGAGCGCGCCCGACGCCATCCGCACCCTGGCCGGGCGGCACCTGGTGGAGCCGGTGCGGTTCCGCCAGCTGGCCGAGGCCCTGGTGGCCGATGGTGTGCGCGCCTTCGTGCAGGTGGGCACGGGAAGCCTCACCGGGTTCCTCGACGACACGCTGCGCGACCACGACGTGCTCACCGTGTCGGCCAACACCGCCAAGCAGACCGGGGTGGGCCAACTCCGCCGGGTGGCCGCCGCCCTCTGGAGCACGGGGGCCTCGGTCGACTTCACGCCGCTCGGCCACCGGGTGGCGGAGGTGGCCGGTGCGGGGGCCGGGACCGCCGAGTCGAGCGGGGGGCACCCGATCGACAGCGGCGCCAGGCCCGGGCTGCCACTGCTGCTCGGCTCCACCCTGGTGCGCGGCCTCCGCCCGCTCGACCTCGGTGGGGTGGTCGGGGCCGGCGGGGTCGCGGGCCCGCTCAGCGACCTCGACTGGCCGACGGCGCAGGGCACCGACCGGCCCGACGCCCCGGCGGCGCTGCTCGCCGAGTTGCGCGCCACCCTGCACGAGGCGGGCGCCGCCGCCCAGGCCGTGCTCGACGCCGCCGACGAGGCCCGACGGTCACCCGGTCGCATCGCCCGGCCTGCGCCACGGCGCACGGTCTCGAACCGGGAGGCGCCGGTTGCGCCGGTGGCCCCCGGTGCGGTCGAGGCTCCGGCGGCGGGGGCCGTGTCGGTGGGACCCGTCGGGTCGGCCGACACCCGGGAGGTCTCCTGGGAGCTGTCGGTGGCCGACCAGCCGTGGTGGCGGGACCACTCCTTCTACGAGCAGCCGCCGGGGTGGCCCTGTCTGGAGGACGAGTTCCCGCTGGTGCCCATGACCGGCATCATCGAGATGCTCGCCGACGAGGCCGAAGCCCTGGTGCCGGGCACGGTCGCCGTCCGCGTGGAATCGATCCGGGCCTTCCGCTGGCTCGCCGTCGAACCGCCCGCCTCGGTGGCGGTGCGGGCCGTGATCGACCACGACGCCACCGCAGCAGCGCCGGCCGGTACCACCGTCGTCAAGACCTCGGTGGAGGGCCATGCCCGGGCCGTGGTGCACGTGGCGGCCGTGCACCCGCCGTCACCCGAACCGGCGGCCGGCCCGGTGCACGGGGAGATCCCGGTACCGGTGGCCCCCGAGCGCATCTACGCGGAACGCCACCTGTTCCACGGCCCCGAGTACCAGGGCATCCGTTCGTTGCACTTCGGTACCGACGGCGTCACGGGCCGGTTGGCGAGCCAGACCGCACCGGGCGCGCTGCTGGACAACGCCGGGCAGCTCTTCGGGCTGTGGATGGCCACCAGGGTGGACCGCGACCGACTGGTGCTGCCCACCTCCATCGACCGGATCTCGTTCTACGGGCCCCGGCCCGAGGCCGGCACGCCGGTCGACTGCGTCGTGAACTGCACCTCGCTCACCGACCAGGCCGTGCGGGCCGACCTGGAGCTCACGGTCGACGGCGTGGTCTGGTGCCGCATCGAGGGCTGGGAGGACCGCCGGTTCCAGAGCGACGATCGACTGTTCCTGGTCCTGCGCAAGCCCAAGGAGCTCCCCCTCGCCGAGCAGCAGCCCGGCGGCTGGGTCCTGGTGCGCGAGGGGTGGCCCGACTCCGCGTCGCGAGACGTGGTGATGCGTCGGTTCCTCGGTCAGGTCGAGCGGGCCGACTACGCCAGCCGCAACCCCAACGTGCAGCGCACCTGGCTCCTGGGTCGCATCGCCGCCAAGGACGCGGTGCGCACCCTGCTGTGGTCGGCCGGCGCCGGGCCGATCTTCCCCGTCGAGGTCACCATGGCCAACGACGACCGGGGTCGTCCGCTGGTCACCGCGCCCGGTGGGGCCGACGTGCGCGTCTCGATCGCCCACACCGCCGGCCTGGGGGTGGCCATCGCGGCCGAGGGCGTGGACGTGGGCATCGACATCGAGCGGGTCGAGCCGCGCCCGGCGTCGTTCGAGGCCACCGCCCTCACACCCGGCGAACGGGAGCGGCTGGCGGCCGGACCTCCGGACGAGCGGGACCGCACCATCACCCGGTGGTGGGCGGCCAAGGAGGCGGCGGCCAAGGCCGACGGCACCGGCATGGACGGCCGCCCGCGAGACTTCGAGGTCATCGAGGACAGCGGAGACCGCCTGCGCATCGGCCAGCGCTGGCTCGCCACCCAGATCGTCACCGACCCCGCGGGCCCGAGCGGCACCGCCGAACCACAGGAGCACGTCGTTGCCTGGACCATCCCCGAGCCCCGAGATGACGAGCCCCGAGATGGCTGACGCGCCGCAGGGGGGCGTGGTCACCGCCGACGCGGTGTTGGCCGAGCTCGAGCGCATCCTCACCGAGGTGGTGGGCGACGAGCTGCTGCTCGACGGGCCGATCACCCTCGACACGTCCTTCGACGCCGACCTGCAGCTCGAGAGCATCGAGTTCGTGGCCCTGTCCGAGCAGCTCCTCACCACCTACGGCGAACGGGTCGACTTCGTCACCTGGCTGGCCGGCATGGAGCTCGACGACATCATCGCCCTCACCGTGGGCGACGTGGTGGGCTTCGTCGTCGCCTCGCTGCAGGCCTGACCCGGTGCCCCACGTCGAGGCCAACGGCCTGCGCTTCCACGTCCAGGTCCTCAAGCCGGCCGACGCCGGTGGGTCGGTTGACGGCGGGGGGGACGCGGCGCCCCGACCCAAGGTGGTGATGCTGCACGGGCTGGTCATCGACAACCTGTCGAGCTGGTACTACACGATCGCCCCGGCGGTGGCCCTCCATGCCGACGTGTACCTGGTCGACCTGCGGGGTCACGGCCGCAGCGACATGCCCGCCACCGGCTACACCGTGGCCGACAACGTCGACGACCTGGAAGCCCTGCTCGAACAGTGGGGGATCGACGAGCCGGTCCACCTGTTCGGCAACAGCTTCGGCGGGGTGGGGTCGTTGGCCTTCGCCCACCGTCATCCCGAGCGGGTGGCCAGCCTGTTCCTGGTCGAGGCCCACTTCGCGGTGGAGGGCTGGGGTGAGCACATGGCCGGCAGCCTGGCCCTGGCCGCCTTCGGGCTCGACGAGACCGCGGTGCAGGACTGGTTGGCCGAGAACGCCGACCGCAAGCTCTCGCGCCTGGCCAAGCGGGCCGAGCGGTTCCTCACGGAGACGTCGCTCATCGACGACCTCCAGGCCGAGCCACCCATCGCCTGGCTGGGCGAGATCGCCTGCCCCACCTACGCCATGTACGGCAGCGAGTCCGACATCTTGGACCGGGCCCGCGAGCTGGAGGCCAAGGTGTCCTCGTGCGAGCTGGAGATCGTGCCCGACTGCAGCCACTCGCTGCTCACCGAGCAGTCCGCCCTGGTGCGCGAGCGGGCCCTGGCCTGGATCCAGCAGGTCGGCTGACCGGTGGCCCGGTTCCTGTTCGTGGTGCCCCCGTTCGCCGGGCACGTGAACCCCACGGTGCCGGTGGCCGCGGTGCTGGCCGGGCGGGGCCACGAGGTGGCGTGGTGCGGCCTGCCCGGCACGGTGGAGTCGCTGCTGCCCGAGGGTGCCCGGTTCCTGCCGGCCACGTCGCAGGAGGTGGCCGACTACGTGAACGCCGCAGGCGAGCGACGGCCCGACCTGCGGGGGGCGGCGGCGTTCAAGTTCCTCCAGGAGGACGTGCTCCTCCCGCTGGCCGGAGCCATGGTCGACGGCGTCGATGCCGCCGCGGACGCGTTCGACCCCGACGTGTTGGTGGTGGACCAGCAGGCCCTCGCCGGTGCGGTGGTGGCCCGTCGTCGGGGCCTTCGGTGGGCCACGTCGGCCACCACGTCGGGCGAGCTGGTCGACCCGCTCGACGGCCTGCCGCTGGTGGCCGCCGCCATGCACCAGCTCCGGGTCGACCTCCAGGTGGCCCACGGCATCCCGGCCGAGCAGGCCGCCGAGGGCGACCTGCGGCTGTCGCCCCACCTGGTGGTGGCCTACACCACCGAGGCCCTCACCGGGCCGGTGGCGCTCCACGTGCCCGTGGCGTTCGTGGGGCCGTCCACGCTCGGCCGCCCCGAGGTCGACGACTTCCCCTGGGACGCCCTCGACCCCGAGCGCCCCACCGTGCTGGTGTCGCTCGGCACGCTCAACGCCGAGGCCGGCGAGCGCTTCTTCGCGGTGGCCGCCGACGCCTGCCGCGACCAGCCCTGGCAGGCCATCTTCGTGGCGCCCCCGGAGCTGGTGCCCGACCCACCGCCCAACGTGGTGGTGCGCTCCCGCGTGCCCCAGCTCGCCGTGCTCCAGCGGGTGCAGGCGGTGGTGTCCCACGCCGGGCACAACACGGTGTGCGAGAGCCTGGCCGCCGGCCTGCCCCTGGTGGTGGCGCCGATCCGCGACGACCAGCCGGTGGTGGCCGACCAGGTGGTGCGGGCCGGTGCCGCGGTGCGGGTGAAGTTCAGCCGGGTCCGCGCCGAGGCCCTGCGCGAGGCCATCCACCAGGTCCTCACCGACGCCGACCTGCGGGCCGCGGCCCGGCGCATCAGCACCTCGTTCGCCGCCGCCGGTGGCGCCCCCGCCGCCGCCAGCGCCCTGGAGGCCCTGGTCCCGTAGGAGGCGAGCCGATAGGCGAGCCGACCAGGCAAGCACGGTCGGTAAACCGAGGCGCCAGCCGAGGTCCAACCAACATCGACGCGACGACGGGCGACCTATCCGCGCATGTCCTTAGCGAAGGTGCCGCGCCGCGCCGGCCGGCTCCGCCACCCACCATTGGTACGATCCTGTCCCGGTCGGTCGGCAGGGGATGACGGATGGTTCGAGAGCTGGTCATCGTCGGCGCCGGGGGCCACGGTCGCGAGGTGCTCGACGTGGTCGAGGCCGTCAACGCGGCATCGGTCGAGCGGTCCGGTGAGCCGGTGTGGCGGGTCCTCGGCTTCGCCGACGACCGCCTGGTGGTCGGCGAGCCGCTCGAGCGGCTCCGGCGACGCGGCGTCGAGGTCGTGGGGACGCTCGACGACGTGGCCGGGACCGAGGCCCTGGTCGTGGTGGCCGTGGGCGACCCGGCGGTGCGGCGAGACCTGGTGGAACGGGCCGGTGGCCTCGGTCTCCACCTGGCGCCGGCCCTCGTCCACCCGGCGGCCACCCTCGGAGGCGACGTGGCGCTCGGGGCCGGCGTGGTGGTGGCGGCCGGTTCCCAGCTCACCACCAACGTGCGCGTGGGCACCGGGGCCCAGGTCAACGTGGGGTGCAGCATCTCCCACGACGTCACCCTCGGCGACCACGTCACGCTGAGCCCGGGCTGTCGGCTCACCGGGGGCGTCACGGTGGAGGCGGGCGCGTTCTTCGGCGTGGGCGCGCCGGTGGCGCCCGGCGGGCGGGTGGGGGCCCGGGCCCCCGGCCGGGCCGGGTCGGGCGGGCTCCCCCGCGTGGCCCCCC
>DAIMFV010000014.1:18023-27774 GCA_036724365.1 Acidimicrobiales bacterium
GGGGGGGGGGGGGCGGGGGCCCGGGGGGGGGCGGGCGGGGTGGCCCCCCGGGGGGGGCCCCCGGGCCCCGGGGGGCGGGGCGCGCGGGCCCGCCCCCGCCCCTCCGGCGGGCCCGCGGAGCGTCCCTGAGGAGCCGAGCCGATGGGCGAGGCAGTCATCGCCGGGGGGGTACGGTCGGCGGGAGGCCCGGTGCCCGGCACCGGAGCACACACACGTCGCACGCGAGGGGACAGTCGTGGCGTACCGGGGACACCAGCGCGGCGCCGTCCGCATCCGCATCCGCACCGGGCTCGTGGCGTTGGCCACGCTCGGGCTCCTCGCCGTCGGCGCGGCCGGTTGCTCGTCTGACGACGACGACGGCGCCGGGTCGGCCGGCACCACTGCGCTCGAGGCCCCGGCGCTGACCCCGGCACCCGCCGAGCTCGAGGCCGCGCTCGCCGCCACCGTGGACGACGCGCCGGACTGCGACTGGCTCGACCACAGCGAGTGCCTGTTCCCGTTCCCGTCGTCGCGCTTCGAGGCCGACGACCCCGACACCGAGACCGGCCGGCGCCTGGCGTTCCCCGCCGGGGCGATGCCGGTGAACCTGCAGGGTGAGGCGGTCGATCCCGAGCCGTTCGCCCGCAGCGACGGCTGGGGCGTGGGCACGCCGATCATGGTCACCATCGCCGGGGTGGACCCCGAGGCGTCGGGCTTTCCCAGCGAGGCCGACCCGGCCACCTCGGTCGACGACGGCAGCGGCACCGTGATCGTGGACCTCACCACCGGTGACCGCGTGGCGCACTGGACCGAGGTCGACGCCCGGCCCGAGATCGACGAGGCCGACCGCACCACCGTGCTGCTCCACCCGCTCACCATGCTGGAGCCCGGCCACCGCTACGCCGTGGGCGTCGGCCAGCCCGTCGACCAGGCGGGGGAGCCGATCCCGGTGTCCGACGGGTTCCGGGTGATCCGCGACCGCCTGGAGACCGGGATCGACGCCGTGGAGCAGCGGCGCGAGCGCCTCGACGAGGTCGTGGCCGCCGTGGCCGCGGCCGGGATCGAGCGGGCCGAGCAGTGGCTGGCCTGGGACTTCACCGTGATGAGCGAGCAGAACCTCACCGGTGAGCTGATCTCCATGCGGGACCAGGCCTTCGAGGCGCTGGGCGACGACGCTCCCGCCTTCACCGTCACCGAGGTGCTGGCCACCGAGGACGACGGCAGCCCGTTGCCCGACGGCGTGGCCCGCCGGGTGCGGGGCACCTACGAGGTGCCGTCGTTCATCGAGGGCGACGGATCCCCGGGCCAGCTGATGGCTCGCGACGCGGACGGCAACCCGGAGCTGGTGGGCACCTACACCGCCACCTTCACCTGCGCCCTCACCGAGGCTCAACTGGCCGGCACCGGCCAGGCCCGGCCGGTGGTCTACGGCCACGGGCTCCTGGGCAGCTGGGAGGAGGCCGAGCGGGGAGACCTGGGCATGGCCGAGGCCGGGCTGATGCCGTGCGGCACGTCGTGGATCGGCATGTCCGAACCCGACATCCCCTTCGCCGTGTCCACCCTGGCGAACATCAACGGCATCCCGAGCGTGGCCGACCGGCTCCGCCAGGGCGTGGTCAACCAGCAGTTCCTGGCCCGCCTGCTCACCCATGCCGGTGGGTTCGTGGCCGGCCCCGAGTTCCGCACCGCCGCCGGCGAGCCCTCGTTCGACACCAGCGAGGTGTTCTACGAGGGCCACAGCCAGGGCGGGATCATGGGCATCATCGCCACCGCGGTGTCCACCGAGTGGACCAAGGCCGTCATCGGTGTGCCCGGCATCGACTACGCCCTGCTCATCCCGCGGTCCAACAACTGGCAGACGTACGGACCGGTGATCGCCGGCGGCTACGACCGGCCCGTCGACGGCCTGCTGATCCTGGCCCTGCTCCAGCAGCAGTGGGACCGGGCCGAGGGGTCCGGGTACGCCCGCTACCTGACCGGCACCACCCTGCCCGGCACCCCCGAGCACCAGGTGATCCTCCAGGTGGCGCTCGGCGACCACCAGGTGACCAACGTGTCCGCCGAGATCGCGGCCCGCACCGCGGGCGTGCCGGTCCGGGTGCCCTCGTTGGACGACGCCGGCTCAGGGCGCGCCCTCCCGCCGTTCCAGATGGAGACGGTGGAGGCGGGTGACGACGCCACCTCGCTGCTGGTCTACTGGGACGCCGGCACGCTGCCCGCGCCGTTGGGCGGCGTCAGCCCCGACATGACCGAACCGTGGACCGCCGAGTGCGAACCCGGTTCGGCCCGGGAGCGCACGGTGGCGAACGCCCCGTGCGCCGACCCCCACGAGTTCCCGCGCCGCACCCCCGACGCCCAACGCCAGCGCAACGAGTTCTTCGAGACCGGCGTCATCCCCGACGTCTGCGGCCAGGACCCCTGCCGCACCGAACCCCGCAACGGCTGAGGCCCCCTGGCCCCGGCGCCTCGCCGCTCGTGGGCGGTCTGGGGATCAACCGGGGAGGCTGGTGACAGAGGGCGCGGGGTCCAACGAGCGACCGCCGAGCAGGACGGTGGCGGCCAGCGCGGCGGCGATCGTGCCGGAGAGCATGAAGGGACCGCGACCTGTGCCCTGCCAGGCCAGTCCCGCCCAAAGGCCGGCCGCCAGCAGCCCGAGACCGCTGACGGCGGCATGGATCCCCAGGGCGGTGCCACGAGCATCGGGCGGGACGACGTCGGACACCCAGGCCCGGCTGATGCCGTCGGTCAGGGCCGCATAGGCGCCGTAGACCGGGAGGATCAGCCAGAGCCACCCGGGCGACGCGGTGAGGCCGAAGCCGAGGTAGGCCAGCGAGAAGACCGCCAGCCCGGTGCCGAAGACCCGACGCCGGCCGAGCCGGTCCGAGAGGCGGCCCGCGGGGTAGCTGAGGATCGCGTAGGAGAGGTTGTAGAGGACGTAGACCAGCACGACGCCGGTGAACCCGAAACCGAGGTCCTTGGCCCGCAACAGCAGGAGGGCGTCGGGGAAGTTCACCAGGCTGAAGAGGCCGATGAGCCCCATCAGCCGCCAGAACCTGGTGGGCAGGTGGATCGGCTCGCGTCGGGCCTCGGCGGTGGGCTGGACGTGCGGCCGTTCCCGCACGGCGAAGACCAGCGCGACGGACAGCACGGCGGGCACGACGGCCACCCACAGCATCGGCCGGAGATCGCCGTCGAGCAGGTGGTACAGCCCGAGCCCGAGGAGCGGCCCCACCACCGCACCGGCGGTGTCGGCGGCGCGGTGGAACCCGAACGCCCGGCCCCGGTCCGCCGCGCTGGTGCCGTCGGCGATCAGCGCATCCCGCGGCGGGCCCCGCAGCCCCTTGCCCACCCGGTCGGTGAAGCGCGCTGCGCCCACGAGCGGCCAGGCGGTGGCCGCGGCGAGGAGCACCTTGCCGAGCGCCGAGACGGCGTAGCCGGTGGCCACGAGGGGCCGGCGGCGGCGTCGGTCGGCCAACCGGCCGCTCACCGCCTTGGAGGCGGCCGCGGTGCCGTCGGCGAGCCCCTCGATCACCCCGAGCACGGCCGCGCTCCCACCGAGGAGCCCCGTGACGAGGAAGGGAAGCACGGGATAGAGGAGCTCAGAGGCGGTGTCCTGCAGGAACGAGACGCCGGAGACCACCTTCAGGTTCCGGTCCGGGGTCCACACCTCGTCGCCAGTGGCCATCGCCGCCACGCTAGGTCTCGCCCTGCGGTCGCCCGTCGTCGCCGTCGACACCCGTCGGCTATCCGAGGGCCCGGCGGCCCGGGTAGCCTGCGGCGAAGACACGACGCCCGGAGACGAACAGATGGCCCTCGACCCGCCAGACCGCACCACCCCTGAACGGTCCGCCTCCGATCGCCCGGCTTCCGAGCGGTTCGCGGTGACCGGGCTCACGTTCGACGACGTGCTGCTGGTGCCGGCGGCCAGCGACGTGCTGCCCAACGAGGTGTCCACCGCCAGCCCGCTGGTTCCCGGCATCACCCTCAACGTGCCGATCATCTCGGCCGCCATGGACACCGTCACCGAGGCCGCGCTCGCCATCGCCATGGCCCGGGCCGGCGGCATGGGGGTGGTGCACCGCAACCTGTCGGTGGCCGACCAGGCCGCCGAGGTCGACAAGGTGAAGCGCTCCGAGTCCGGGATGATCGTGGACCCCGTCACCCTGGGGCCCGACGCCCTGGTGGCCGACGCCCTCGACCTCATGGCCCGGTACAAGATCTCGGGCGTTCCGATCACCGATCCGGACCGCCGCCTGGTGGGCATCCTCACCAATCGCGACCTGCGCTTCCACCAGGACCTCAACGAGCGCATCGGCGAGGTGATGACCCGCGACGGCCTGGTCACCGCACCGGTGGGCACCTCGCTGGAGGAGGCCCAGGAGATCCTCGGTCGCCATCGCATCGAGAAGCTGCCGGTGGTCGACGCCGACGGCCGCCTCTCCGGCCTCATCACGGTCAAGGACATACAGAAGCGGATCCAGTACCCAGACTCCACCAAGGACGACCAGGGCCGCCTCCGCTGCGCCGCCGCCGTGGGCACCGGCCCCGACGCCTTCGAGCGGGCCGCCGCCCTGGTCGACGCCGGGGTCGACGTGCTGGTGGTCGACACCGCCCACGGCCACTCCGGCGGCGTGCTCGACATCGTCGCCAAGATCGTGGCCGAGTTCCCGGTGCCGATCGTGGCCGGCAACGTGGCCACCTACGACGGCACCCGGGCCCTGCTCGACGCCGGTGCCTCGGCTGTGAAGGTGGGCGTGGGCCCCGGGTCCATCTGCACCACCCGGGTCGTGGCCGGGGTGGGCGTGCCCCAGCTCACCGCCATCGACGACGCCCGCGCCGCCCTCGAGGGCTACGACGCCTGCCTCATCGGCGACGGTGGCATCCAGTTCTCCGGCGACATCGCCAAGGCCCTGGCCGCCGGGGCCGACACGGTGATGCTGGGCAGCCTGCTCGCCGGCGTCGACGAGAGCCCGGGAGACGTGGTGCTCTACCAGGGCGAGCGCTTCAAGGAGTACCGGGGCATGGGGTCCATGGGCGCCATGAAGACCCGGTCGTACTCCAAGGACCGCTACTTCCAGGGCGACGTGATCGACGCCGAGAAGTTGGTGCCCGAGGGCATCGAAGGTCGCGTGGCCTACAAGGGACCGGTGCGGCGCATCCTGTTCCAGCTCACCGGCGGCCTCCGCCAGGCCATGGGCTACTGCGGGGCCGCCACCATCGCCGACCTGCACCAGGCCCGGTTCGTGCGCATCACCGCCGCCGGCCTGCGTGAGAGCCACCCCCACGACGTCACCATCACCGCCGAGGCCCCCAACTACTGGAAGGGCTGACCGCCCCCAACCCACGCTTCTGGCGTACCTCAGGTCCACCCCCCGGACCTCATGTACGCCAGAAGCGGGGCGACCGCGGGTGACGGGCGGCACCCGTCGGTGATCGGAGAGGACCACATGGCAGACACTTGGGACGACGTACGGGTGCAGCGGTGGCTGGACCAGGCCGAGGGGCTCGACCGCCAGCTGGCGCCGGTCACCGCGGCACTGTTCGACGCCGCCCGGCTCCAGCCCGGTGAGCGGGTGCTCGACGTGGGCTGCGGCCACGGGCCCACCACCCGCCACGCCGCCGCCGCCGTGGGGGCGAGCGGGTCGGTGACCGCGGTCGACGTGGCCGAGGCCATGCTGCGCGCCGGTGCCGCGCTGGGCCCCGCCCGGGACTGCGCACCCATCGAGTGGGTGCAGGCCGACGTGGCGGCGTGGGAGCCCGCCGCGGCGGGGGTGGGCGGGCACCACGCCGTCATCTCGCGCTTCGGCGTGATGTTCTTCACCGACCCGGTGCGGGCCTTCGCCAACCTGCGGTCGGCCACCGCCTCCGACGGTCGCCTCGCCGTGGCCACGTGGGCCCGGCGGGACCGGTCCGAGCTGTTCGAGCTGCCGCTGTCGGCCGCCCTGCCGGTGTTGCGGGCCCGGGGCGTCGACGCCGAGGTACCGGCGGCCGACGCCGCCGCCTTCTCGCTCGGCACCGCGGAGCGGCTCAGCGAGGTGCTCGGCGCGGCCGGCTGGCACGACGTCGTGGTGGTGGAGCACGAGGTGCAGATGGCGGTACACGGCGGGCTCGACCCCGCCGGTGCGGCGCGGGCCGGCCTGGACCTGGGCCCCACCCGGGTGCTGATGGCGGGCCAGCCCGACGACCTGCGGGCCGAGGTGGCCGCCGCCATCGCCGAGGTCTACGAGGACCACACCGACGAGCACGGCCACGTGACCGTCGGCGGCACCTTCCTCGTCACCACCGCCACCCGCTGACACCAACTTGGGGGAGTTCCCGTCGTGAGACGACATGATCTCCCCCAAGTTCAGGTCGGTTCCGGGCGGTGGGGGAGCGGGGCGTAGGCTCTGACCTTTCCAGAACAGGGTTTTAGGAGCACCAAGCACCGTGGCTGAGATCGAGATCGGCATGGGCAAGACCGGGCGGCGGGCCTACGGGCTCGACGACGTCGCCCTGGTGCCCGACCGGCGCACCCGGGACCCCGAAGACGTCGACCTGTCCTGGGAGATCGATGCCTTCCGCTTCGAGCTGCCGATCATGGCCGCCGCCATGGACAGCGTGGTCAGCCCGGCCAGCGCCGTGGCCCTCGGCAACCTGGGCGCCGTGGGCGTCCTCGCCCTCGAGGGCCTGTGGACCCGCTACGAGGACCCCGAGGCGCTGCTGGGCGAGATCGCCGTGCTCGGCGACGACGCCTCCACCGCCCGGCTCCAGGCCCTCTACGCCGAACCCATCAAGCCCGAGCTGATCCGAGACCGCATCAAGGAGATCCGCGCCGCCGGCGTGGTGTCGTGTGCGGCCATCACCCCCCAGCGGCTCCCCACCTTCGCCGACACCCTCCTGGCCGCCGAGCTCGATCTGCTCGTGGTGCAGGGCACCGTGGTCTCCGCCGAGCACGTCACCCGGGAGGGCGACCCGCTCAACCTCAAGACCTTCGTGCGCCGCTTCGACATCCCCGTGATCGTGGGCGGCTGCGCCAGCTACCAGTCGGCCCGCCACCTCATGCGCACCGGGGCCGCCGGCGTGCTGGTGGGCGTGGGGGCCGGGGCCACCTCCACCACCCGCCGCGTGCTCGGCGTGGGGGCGGCCCAGGCCACCGCCATCGCCGACGCCCGGGCCGCCCGGCTCCGCCACCTCGACGAGACCGGCGTCTACGTCCACCTCATCGCCGACGGCGGCCTCAGCACCGGCGGCGACATCGCCAAGGCCGTGGCCTGCGGCGCCGACGCCGTCATGTTGGGCGCCCCGCTCGCCGCCGCATCCGACGCCCCCGGCGGCGGCTGGCACTGGGGCATCAACAGCGGCCACGCCGACCTGCCCCGCTCCGAGCGGGTGGCCGTGCCGTCGGTCGGCACGTTGGAAGAGATCCTGGTCGGTCCCGCCCACCGCGCCGACGGCCGCACCAACCTGGCCGGCGGCTTGCGCCGGGCCATGGCCACCTGCGGCACCCCCACCCTCAAGGAGCTCCAGCGCGCGGAGCTCACCATCACCCCGGTGACCTCATGACCAGCCCCACCGCCACCGAGCCCGGCCCCACCGAGGCCACCGGTCCGGTCCTCGTCGTCGACTTCGGCGCCCAGTACGCCCAGCTCATCGCCCGTCGGGTGCGTGAGGCCCACGTCTACAGCGAGATCGTGCCCCACACCGTGACCGCAGCCGAGGTCGAGGCCCGCCGGCCCGCCGGCATCATCTTCTCCGGTGGCCCCAAGTCGGTCCACGTCGAGGGCGCCCCCGCCATCGCCCCCGCCGTGTACGACCTGGGCGTGCCGATCTTCGGCATCTGCTACGGCGCCCAGCTCATCGCCCAACAGCTCGGCGGCACCGTCGCCAACACCGGGGTGGGCGAGTACGGCCGCACCGACCTCGACGTGGTGGCGCCCGGTGTGGTGTTCGGGGGTGGCCAGCCCACCCACCAGCAGGTGTGGATGAGCCACTTCGACTCCATCGCCGAACCCCCCGCCGGGTTCACCGTCACCGCCACCACCACCCAGATCCCGGTGGCGGCCATGGAGCACGTGGAGCGCCGGATCCACGCCGTGCAGTTCCACCCCGAGGTGGTGCACACCCCCCACGGCCAGGCCGTGCTCGAGCACTTCCTCTACGACGTGTGCGGCTGCCCGCCGGCGTGGACCATGGGCTCGGTCGTCGACCAGCAGGTGGCTGCCGTGCGCGCCCAGGTGGGGAGTGCCCGGGTCATCTGCGCCCTGTCGGGCGGGGTCGACTCCGCGGTGGCCGCCGCCCTGGTGCACAAGGCCATCGGCCCTCAGCTCACGTGCGTGTTCGTCGACACCGGCCTCATGCGCGAAGCCGAGGGCGACCAGGTGGTGGAGACCTTCCAACGCCACCAGGGCATCGAGCTCATCCACGTGCGGGCCGCCGACCGCTACTTCGAGCGCCTCGCCGGGATCACCGACCCCGAAGACAAGCGCAAGGCCATCGGCGAGCTGTTCATCCGCATCTTCGAAGACGTCTCCGGCGGCATCGAAGACGCCCGCTTCCTGGTGCAGGGCACCCTCTACCCCGATGTGATCGAGAGCGGCACCGCCTCGGCCGCCAAGATCAAGAGCCACCACAACGTGGGCGGCCTCCCCGACGACATGCAGTTCGACCTGGTCGAGCCCCTCCGCCTGCTGTTCAAGGACGAGGTCCGCAAGGTGGGCACCGAGCTGGGCCTGCCCGACGAGATCGTGTGGCGCCAGCCCTTCCCCGGCCCCGGGCTGGGCGTGCGCATCATCGGCGAGGTCACCCCCGACAAGGTGGCCGTGCTGCAGCGGGCCGACGCCATCGTGCGCGAGGAGATCCGGGCTGCCGGCCTGGAGCGGGAGATCTGGCAGGCCTTCGCCGTGTTGCCAGACATCCGCAGCGTGGGCGTGATGGGCGACGAGCGCACCTACGGCTACCCGATCATCATCCGGGCCGTCACGTCCGAGGACGCCATGACCGCCGACTTCGCCCGCCTGCCCTACGACCTGCTCGAGCGCATGTCGAGCCGGATCATCAACGAGGTCGACGGCGTCAACCGCGTCGCCTACGACGTGACCTCCAAGCCGCCGGGCACCATCGAGTGGGAGTGACCCTCCACCGCTGACCGCTGCCGGGCGGGCGGTCCGGACCGCCGGTAGCCTGGACGGTCCAGCGAGGAACGAGGGAGGTGGCCCGACGTGGATGCCGGTTCGGCACCTCCGGTCGTGCCGTCCCCCGATGCGTGGCCCGATGCCGACCGCCACGCCGACGATCTGGCCGCCATCCACCGGGTGTCCACCCTCGGCCCCGGCGATCCGGCGGTGCGGCTCGGGCAGTGGCTCGCCGTGGCGCGCGACGTCCTCGGGGCGCGACGGGCGCTGATCCTGCTCGGCACCGAGTCGCCCTTCGTGGTCGAGGCATCGGTGGGGGACGGGTCTCCGGAGGCCGTGACCGACCAGCGGGTCGAGCTCGCCGTCGAGCAGCTCGCCACGGTCGCGTCGCTGAGCGGGACGGTCGATCACCCCGGAGGCCGGACCGGGCTCGGGGAGGGCACCGTCGTGGCCAGCCCCCTGTGGGTGTCGGGCGAGCTGGTCGGCGCCGTGGTGCTGGTCGCGCCTCCGGATCAGCCGCCCTACGCCGCCTGGACGCTCGCTCTGGTCGACCTCGTGGCCGACGGGATCGCCCGAGTGCTCGAGCACCGCGCCGAGGGGACGGCCCGATCGGCGGCCACCGCTGAGCAGGCGGCGTTCGAAGCGCTCGTCGCCTCGATCTC
>DAIMFV010000014.1:27844-28065 GCA_036724365.1 Acidimicrobiales bacterium
GCGGGCGATCGGCGGGTTCTTCGCGGCCGACGTGGCCTTCATCGACGAACTGGCGGTGGATCAGGGCTCGAGACGGCGCAGCCACGAGTGGACGTCGTCGGGCGACCCGGCGTCGCCGTCGGACCCGGTGGACCCTCCGGCGCTGCACGCCGTGGCGAACCTGCTCACCCGGGCCGGTCACCTGGTAGCCCGTCGCCGGGTCGGAGCCCCCGACGACCCCG
>DAIMFV010000015.1:0-11660 GCA_036724365.1 Acidimicrobiales bacterium
CGGGCGCTCGGGGGACATGTAGAGCAGCTTGATCTCGCCGGCCTGGGCCTGGCGGGTGCCTGGTTCGTGCTGTTGCCGGGTCACCAGGCGCAGATGGACACCGGGGCCGGTCCGTTGCCGTTCATCGCCTTCGCGGTGCTGGCGGCGGCCCTGGTCCACCGCTCGGGTTCGGTGCTGCCCATGGCCATGGGTCACGCCATCGTGAACCTGGTGACGTTCCTCGTCTGGGACGACGCACTGCCCGCTGACGCTCGGGCCGTGACCCTCGGCGCGGTGCTGACCCTGCTCGCCCTGGCTTACGGCATCCCGCGGCGGATCACCCTCGATGCCGAGCGTGGCCTGGTCGACATCGCCACCGGACTCCCCGTGGACGACGACGAGGTGGCCGTGGCCGAGGACCAGCGGCCGCTCGGCCGTCGCACCCGCCGGTGAGCTGCGGGTGGGTCAGGCCCGACCGGTGAAGTTCTCCCAGTAGCGAGACGGGGTGGGGCCGCGCTGGCCCTGGTACTTGGAGCCGACCGCGGCTGAACCGTAGGGCACATCGGCGGCGGTGGTCATGGCCAGGAAGCTGATCTGGCCGATCTTCATGCCCGGGTAGAGGGTGATGGGCAGGGTGGCGATGTTGGACAGCTCGAGGGTGATGTGGCCGTCCCACCCGGCGTCGATGAACCCGGCGGTGGAGTGGATGAGCAGGCCCAGGCGGCCCAGGCTCGACTTGCCTTCGAGGCGCCCCACGAGGTCGTCGGGCAGCTTGATCCGCTCGGCCGTGGACCCCAGCACGAACTCGCCCGGGTGCAACATGAAGGCCCGGTCGGGGTCGTCGGGGATCTCCACCAGTTCGGTGAGGTCCTCCAGGTTCTCCTTCACGTCGATGATGCCCGCGGTGTGGTTGCGGAAGACGCGGAAGAACCGGTCGATGGTGAGGTCGACCGACGACGGCTGGATGCACGCCTCGTCCAGCGGGTCGATCTCGATGCGGCCGTTCCGGAGGGCTTCTCGGATGCTGCGGTCGGAGAGGATCACGGCTGCGCACGGTAGTTCCTCCCCACCCGACCCCGCCCCACGGGCCGTCCCGCACGATCCGGCAGGGGTGCGTGGTGCGAGGTGCCGCGCCGTGGCCCGGACCCGGCTAGCCCGTCGAGGTGGCGGAGCGCTCCAGCTGACCAAGGGTGCGCCGGCGGACGGCCAGCTCGTCCCGGCGGGCCTCGGCCGAGCCCAGGGCGTGATCGCCCACCACCCGACAGCGGTGGTCGTACAGGTCGACGAGGGCCACGGTCCGGCCCCGGCCCGCCACCTGGATCGTGAGGGTGGCCAGGCCCAACCGCCGCTGGAACGGGGACGACTCCACCCGGTGGCTCTGCGTGCGGGCGATCGGCACCAACGCGGTGCGGTGGATCAGCGCGCCCGAACGGGCCACGACCGTGCCCGACGTGATGCCGTGGGCGAGCGCGCGGAAGCGGGCGAGGCCGAGCGCACCCGCCGGCACCGCCAGCAGCACGACGAGCGCGGCCCACGGCGACCGGGTCAACAGACCGAGCAGCACCGCCACCACCGGCACTGGGGCCACGAACCGCACGACCGAGCGACGTCGCGCCGCCGCGGGTGCGGCGGCCAGGCGCACCGGCAAGCCGGCGAACGGCCCCGCCGCCAGCGCGGAGTCCGCGAGGTCGACCCGGTCCCCACCGGCGCCGGGAACCGGGATATCCGAGGCGTCCGAGGCGTCCGCCTGGTTCGAGGACTCCACCGGGTTCGACACCCCGACCTGAGCGGCCGATGCGGGGCCGGCGGCGTCGGGCGGGCCCGATGGCACGGCCACCGGGTCGGCGATGGACGGGAGGACGGCGGTGAGCACCGCCGCCAGGTCGCTGCGCCGCACCAGCGGAATGGTGGTGGTGGCCACCTGGCCCGCCACGTCGCTGCCGCTCCCTGCGCTCTGCAGCTGTACCGACACCAGGCCCAGCCGCCGCCGCACCGGGTTGTCGAGCACCCAGACGGCCTGGATCCGGTGGAGCGCCAGCGTGGCCTCGCGCTGGTCGAGCAGGCCCCGCTGGACGTGGAGGTCGTTGCCGTACCGCACCAGCGTGAAACCGTGGTCGCGCAGGATCGAGGCCCCGGCGGCCACCGCGAGGAACACCGGCAGGGCCACGATCAGGGCCACCGCCACCACCAGGACCGTGCCGAACAGCGCCGCCACCCGACCGCCGACCTCCTCGGCCGCGGCGTCGGGCAGCTCGCCGAGCACCAGGAACGCGAAGCCCACGATCGACAGGCCGGCCAACAGCCCCGAGCCCGTGATGCCGGAGATCACCAGGTCCCGGGTGGAGAGTCGGGCCAGCACCTGACCAGCCACGGTGCCGGAAACAGGAGGAACAGCGCCGGGGAAGCCGGGGCCGGCGCCGGGGTGGAGACCGGGGACCGGCAACCCCGGCACGGTTCCACCCGGTGGGGGCCCGGTCCAGCCGGAACCAGCGCCGACGGGTGGGGGCGGAGGCGGTGGGATCCACCGCCCGTCGGCGTCGGGGCCCGGCGGGTGGGCGACCCCGACGGGCGGCGATCCGGGTGCGGCAGCCGGATCGGTGCGGTGGCGGGGATCGAGCAGTTCGGCCCGCAGGGCCAGGGCGGCGGCGTCCGACAGGCAGTCGAGCACCACCTCGGCGCCCGAGCCACCGCCGGCGGTGTCGATGCGCACCGCCACCACCCCCGCCACGCGGTGGCGGAGCTGGCGCCGCAGGTCCACCTGTTGGATCCGCGTGACCGGCACCTCGCGGACGTGGCGCTGGATGATGCCGTGCTCGATGCGCAGGGTGCCGTCGACCACGGCGTAGGAGAAGCGGGACCAGGCCAACGCCCGGTACCCGATGAACAGGGCACTGACCACCACCAGCACGGCGACGCCGATCTCGCGGAAGCTGAGGGCCAGGACCACCAGGGGCAGCAGGGCCTGGCGGGCCACGGGAAAGATGTCGAGCACCGGCGACAGCCCGTGCAGCCGGCGCGGCTCCGGGCCGTGCGGGGCCGACGTCGCACCCTGGACAGGAGGGAGGTGCGGGCTCGGTGGCCACGGGCTGGGCTCGATCCCGACCGGTGGCGCGACGGGTCGCGCACCGGCCTGCGGCGGGGGCCACGGGTCCGGTCGACCGGGCGCCGGTGGGGCCGGTGGTGGTGGTGGTGGTGGGGCCCAACCCGCCGGGGGGTGAGCGGATGGCTCGGAGGTCGGTCGAGCCGGAGGTGCCCAGCCCGGCCGCGACGACGCCGACTCCTCGCCCGACCCCGGCCAGGTCGTTTCGGGGGTCGGGGGCTGGACCGGGGGTTCGGCCGGGTCAGACGGCGTCATCGGCTTCGGCCCGGGCCAGCACCAGGGCCCGGATCTGCTCGGCCCGTTCTGGCTCGACGCCGGGGAGCGTGGCGTCGCTGGCCGCCGAGGCCGTGGAGATCTGGAGGTCGACCACACCGGCGAGCCGCTGCAGCGGTCCCTGACGCACGTCGATGTGTTGGACCCGGAAGTGTGGCACCGAGGACTCCACCCGAACCACCACCCCGTGGCTGAGCTCCAGTCGATCGTCGGTGACGCAGTACGACCACCGCCGGTAGCGCAGGCGGGGCAGCACCACCGCAGCCAGCCCACCCACACCGAGGGTGAACAGCACCGAGACGACCGTGGTCACGGTGGCCCAGTCGGCCGCGAGGCCCACCACGCCGACCAGGAGGGCCACCACCAGGGTGAGGATCGCCCACGGCACCCCCCAGAACAGGAGCACCCGGGGGCTCAGGCGCTGGACGCCGCTGATCTCGGGGGTGGGTCCGGGAGCGGAGACCGCGGCCGGACCCGGCGCTCCGGTGGCGGCGTCGGGTGCAGACGTCATGGTGTCCCGACGCTATCCACCACCTGCCCCGCCCCGGCGGCGAGGCCCACCGGGAGTGCCGTCCGACTGGTGCCGACCGGGCCGGATGGTACGGTGGGCGCTCCCGCGGGTGTAGTTCAATGGTAGAACATCAGCTTCCCAAGCTGAATACGGGAGTTCGATTCTCCTCACCCGCTCTCAGCACGAAAGGCCCAGGTCAGCCCCGGTTTCCGGGCAGCCTGGGCCTTCGTCGTCCAGGCCCCAGATCAAGCGGCGTGACCTCGCCGTGACCTTCAGGCTGGCAGTGACCTGAGCCTCGCTGCCTTCGTGTCCGGCTGTTCGGCGCTCGACGGGACTCAGGGGTGGGGGAACTGCACGAGTGGCGAATCGGACACGACCCTGAGGTGGATCGATCCGGGGGTCATCGCAACGCAGAAGTTCTCTCGGCCCTGCAGGTTCTGGGCATCCAGAAACGGAGCGGTCGAACTCGAGTCCCTTGCTCAGCAACGTGTGCGACGAGCACTGCAACTGGGGGCTGTGTCCTGAGAACTTGCGAGACGACCGCATCGCGACGGCCCTCGGACTGTTCTCCTCCATCAGTACGTTCAGCGGGCGGGACGCCAGGCCTGGAAATGGCGGTAGCCGAAGTCGCAACTCTCCGAATGGACCTACCGTGGAGGGCGCTGCGGGTCATGATGCGTCGGTGGAACCCGCTGCAGCTCGTCGAGTCGTAGAGGAGTCGCTGGGTGACGCCGTCATCCGTGGGATCGACGACTTCGTCTTCCGGGACATCGAGGACGAGGCGACCGCCCTCGATGTGTTTTCGTTCGTGGCCGACCCACAGATCCGGACCGTGCTCGCTGCGTCGCTGCGCGGCGCACGATGGCAGCAGAAGGTCGGGCTGGTGCTGGCCCGGCACAAGGGTCACCCGGCGCACGTGGCGCAGATTCGCTCGCAGGTGATCGAGTACGGGGCCATCACCGAGCTCCTGCTGCGCGAGGTGGTTCGCCAGGAGCGGCCAAGGGGCTTGCCCGCCACATTCAAGGCCCTCATCGAACGCGCCGAGTCCACCGGCCTCCTCGATGAGCGAGGTGTGGCCGCAGCCAACAGACTCCGGGACGGTCGCAATCGCGTCCACCACGACGCCGACGCCAGACCGTTCAAGATCAGCGATGCCTCCGCCGCACTGAGAGACGTGGTTCAGGTGGTGAACCAGTGCCGCACCGGTGCTGGCCTCGGGCCTTGGGTTCCGACCAAGCCAGCTCCGCAGTAGCAGGCTCGAATATGCCCACGTCCGACTCACCGGATCAGCGAGTCGCCAGTAGGAGATACGCCGGTGCCCGTTCGGTGTTCGGTAGCTACCGAACACCGAACGGGCTACCCTGAGGTACAAGCCCCCACGCGGGCGCAAGAGGTGACGACATGCCAACGATCAGGACGGGTCGGGCCGATCAGTCGGCGCTGGCCATCGAGGACCTCACCACGATCGCCAACAGAAGCGCGGGCTTGTCCATCTCGCTGCTCACACCTCCTGACCGCGTGACAGTCGAGGGCGTTGGGTCGAAGCCATGGCACGCAAAGGTCCTCCAGCGCAGCTCGCTCTCTCCTCGCGAGGCCCGGATGCTGGTTACCACCGCCACTCGGGGCGCCCACTTGGTGGTGGCCGATCAGATCTCGGCCGGGGCAAAGGAGTACCTCGCTTCCGTTCCGAGCTGGGGCTGGCTCGATCGCCGCAGCGAACTGCGGTTGCGGCACGGGTCCGCGGACCTGGAGATCCGGCTGTCGCCCACCTTCGACGAGTCCCCGCCGGGCGGCGTGAGGCTCGCCGCTCCGGCCAGCGACGGCCCGATCCGAGGGCGCGCCGGGATCAGCTACGCCGCAGCCCTTCTTCTCGGTGACCCCGCGGGTCCACCGTCGATCCGGTCCATCGCCCGTCGAGTGGGCATGGCCGCCTCGACCCTGAGCGACGCCGCTGGCCTCCTCCGCGATGCCGGGCTGATTCTGCCCTCCGGCGAGGCGGCCCTGCCCGACCTGTTCTGGGCGCTCGCGGCCGTGTGGCGGCCACTGCGAGCCAGCCCCGTCGCCTCAATCCCCGACCCGGTCGCGTTCGAGCGCCAATCACCGAACGTCGACGACCTCTCCACCCAGGGATGGGCCCAAGGCGGCGACCAAGCGGCTCTCGCGTGGGGCGCGCCGATGTTCGCCCTCGGGACCGTGCCGTGGATCTGGGTGCCGGACCAGATCACCGCCCGCCGCGTCGAGCGAACCCTCGGCGCCGCGACGTGGGACGACCAGGCAGCCGTGATCCTGGTCCCGCCCACGCCGCTCGCCTGCATGGATCGGCAGGACCCACCGTCCGGCAGTCTCAACTGGCCGACCCTGCATCCCCTTTACCTCGCCCTCGACCTCGCTCAAGACCGCGCTCGCGGCCACGAGATCCTGGAAGGCTGGACCCCACCGATCCCGAGCCCGAGGCCGTGGGCCGCCCAGGCATGACCACCATTGACCTGCCCGACGGCAGCGCCTCCCTGTTGACGGTCGTGCAGACCGTCCTCAGCGGCGAGGTCCCCGCCGTTGCCCTGATCGGCGGCCTGGCCGTCACCGCCCGAGTCGCCTCCACCGCGGGCTACCGAGCCACCAACGACGTCGACTTCGTCACGGCCGACGACGCGCCTCCCACGTTTCTCGAAGTCATCACCGCCCGGCACCAGGTCGAAGCGCCGATCGTGATCGACGGCATCAAGGTCGACATCATCCCCACCTACGACGTGGGTGAGGATGACCTTGCCGACGTCGACGACGGACCGCGCCTGTTCGTCGCCAGCCACCGATGGGCACTCGACACAGCCGAGACCGTGACGCTCCGCTGCACCGCACAGATGTCGACAACCGCCGTCGACGTCCGCCTGGCGACACCCGCGGCGCTCATCGCCGCCAAGAGCCACGCAGTTGGCTTCGCCCGCTCGCAGCGCCGGGCCACCAAGCACGCATCCGACCTGCTCGACGTGTACCGCCTCGTCGATCGCTACCACCCGCCCGGACAGCTCGTCACCGACCTCCAGCACGCTCCCGGCCGCCTCACCGGCGTGATCGCGGCGATCGTGCGGGCCGAGTACTTGGCCAACCCGGTGAAGGCCGCCACCGCCATGTCCGAGAGCCAGGGCACCCGGATCTCGGCGGACGACCTCGCCCAGACCATGGAAGCGTTCGTGGAGGATCTCGAGGACAGAGCGCCGGAGGGGTCATGGCCCGACTGACCAGGAAAGCGACCACGACGCTCACCGACCACCTCGGCGCGCAGCAGCACGAGCGGCTCGTCGAACGTCTCGCCGCAAGCGTCGCACCACGCGCCCGCGTCCGACGCCTGGACGACCGCCACGACCGCCACGACCGCCACGACCGCCACGACCGCCACGACCGCCACGACCGCGACCGCGCCCCAGTCCACCCGACGATCATCGCTGTCCGACTGCGGGCGTGTTGGCGCACGTCGCACGAACCCGGCGAGGTGACGCCCGAGGGGAGAGACGCGAGGATTCGACCCCGACTATCGGTCGCGCGCCGGGCTGGCGAATGACAAGGCACTGGCGCTCGCGGCCGTCGAGGTGATGGACGGTTCCGTGCGTTCGCTCGCTCGCAAACGGCGGCGCTCGATGCCAGCCTGATCACCACGACGCCCTGCCGGCGATGAGAAGTGCCCCTCGACGTCCCTGCGCGGGCGAGAACCGCTTCTTCGCGGTGGCAGCGCGAGGCTCGGGGCATGCCGATCGTGGTGGTGGATGACCTGGACGACGCCCGACTGTCCGACTACCGGCACCTCCGGGAGCTCCACCATTCGCGGAGCTCGAACACGTCGCAACCGACCTGCTGCAGCGGATCCAGGAGTAGGGGCCGAGGATCCCCGCCAACCTCCAGCTGCACGTGACCGACCCCGGACGGAGTGACCGTCGCGTGGGCCCGGAGAGCCCAACGCCCCCTCGAGCGACACCGATACGGTGAGGCGATGAGTCCAACACTTGGCCGCCGATGAGCACCCTCGACGAAGTCGGGGAGGCGGACGGCTGGCGCTGTTGGCTGTGCGACGAGGCGGTCGATCCCGACATGTCGGTGAACGACCCGCGGGGACCGAGCATCGACAGCGTCACCACGCGTGCGAAGGCCAAGGCCAAGACGAAGAAGAAGGGCGCCGGGGCCGCCACCGCACGCCTGGCCCACCGGTCCTGCAATACCGGCAAGGGCGCCGTAGCCCCAGTGGTGCCGTGGCCCGATCACCTCTTCGTGATCGATCCGGCACCGATCATCGCCAACGTCGAGGCGCTCGAACGCAAGGGCGGCCGGGTTGTGATGGCTCGCTGTCCGACTCAGGCCGACGCCGAAGAGGCCGCCACCTGGCTGGTCGACCGCATCTCTCGCCTCAGCCCCGACTTCAACCCGACTACCCAGATCGATCCCGGCGGCGGCCAGTTCATGCTGATCCTCCGGGCCTGAAGAGGGTTCATCGCGACGTCGAGCTGAGCCCCCCGGAGCCGCGAAGCTCGGGGCATGCCGATCGTGGTGGTGGATGACCTGGACGACGCCCGACTGTCCGACTACCGGCACCTCCGCGAGCCGAACGTCCGGGCGCGGGTCGAGCGGGGCGCCGGCATCTTCACCGTCGAGGGCTGGCTGTCACTGGAGGCACTCGCCGAGTCGCCGTACCCGGTGCGATCCGCCCTCGTCGCCACGAAGCACGCGGCGCGCGCCCAGGCGATCGTCGACCCCGCCGTACCCGTCTACGCCATCGCGGAGTCGGCTCTCGAGCGCGTGACGGGCGTCCACTTCCACCGCGGGGTCGTCGCGGTGGCCGAACGCCCCGCAGCCCTGACCCCAGAGAAGGTTCTGGCCGGGGCCCGCCGGGTGCTCGTCCTGGAAGGCGTCAACGACTACGAGAACCTGGGCGCGCTGTTCCGCAACGCCGTGGCCTTCGGGGTGGACGCGGTGCTCCTCGACCCGACGACGGCCGATCCGCTCTACCGGCGGACGACCCGGGTGTCGCTGGGCCACGTGCTGCGGGTGCCGTTCGCCCGAGTCGGACCCGAGGCGTGGCCGAGGATCCTCATGGACCTGCGCCGCGACGGGCTGGCCGTCCTCGCGCTCACCCCCGCACCGGATGCGACCCCGCTCGGGACGGTGATCGAACACCTGCCCGATCGCGTCGGCGTGCTGGTGGGCGCGGAGGGGCCGGGCCTGAGCGACGAAGCGTTGGCGTCGGCCGACCACCGGGTGCGCATCCCGATGACCCCCGGCACCGACTCGGTCAACGTCGCCACGGCGGCAGCCATCGCTCTCGCCGCGCTCTATCAACAGAAGGGTTGATCGGCCAGTCGTCCGTTCCGACGGGCCGACCGACGAGTGCCGCCCCGTCGGCGTGACCGGGGTCAGGCGCCGCCGGTCACCGCGTGCAGGGCGGCGGCGATCTGGTGGGCGCTGGCTTCGAGGGCTTCTCGCTCCCGGGCGTCGACGGGTGAGGGGAGCACCGGGCCGCAGCCATCTCGTCCCACGATCCGGGGGAGCGACACCGACACGGCTGCACCGTCTGCGCCGACGTCCCCGGGCAACGGGCCGCCCAGCAGGTCGGTGAGCGGGGCCGTCACCGGTAGGACGCGGCGCTCGTCTCGCAGGATGGCCTCGAGCACGCGAGCCGTGGCCAGCGCGATGGCCCAGGTGGTTGCGCCCTTCCCGGCGATGATGCGCTGGGCCGCGGTTCGGACCTGGGCGACCAGGTCGTCGCGCTCGGCCGCGGTCAGGGTGGCCCCGGCCGCATCGCGCCAGCTGGCGACCGGCACACCGCCGATGGTGGCGCTGCTCCACAGGGCCAGCTCGGAGTCGCCGTGCTCGCCCACGATGTAGGCGTGCACGTTCTGTACGGCCACGCCGCAGCGGCGGCCGAGCAGGTAGCGGAACCGCGAGGTGTCGAGGACCGTGCCGGTGCCGAACACCCGGCCAGGGGCCAGGTCGGCCACCTGCGCCGCGACCGAGGTGACCACGTCGACCGGGTTGGTGACCAGGAGGAGCAGGGCGTCGGGGGCCACGGCGAGCAGGTCCGGCACCAGCGACCGGCACATGGCCGTGTTGGAGGCGGCGAGCTCCAGGCGGCTCTGGCCGGGCTGTTGCTTGGCTCCCGCGGTGACGACCACCACGTCGGCGCCGCGGCACACCTCCAGGTCGGCGCCACCGGTGATGCTGGCCGACGGCACGAACTCCAGGCCGTGCGACAGGTCGGCGACCTCAGACTCCGCCCGGGGCCCGTCGATGTCGTACAGCGACACCCTCGACGCCACGCCCCTGGTGAGGACGGCGAAGCACACGGCGGCACCGACACCACCCGCGCCCACCACTGCGACGTGGGAGCCACGACCGTTCATGGGTCGAGTCTTGCCCCTGGATGGTCGCGTGATGACCAAACCGTCGCGGTCACCGAGCGTCCACGGGGGTCTCGTTCGGTGAGCCTCAGTGGGCGGCGAACTGCGACGAGGTCTCCTGCACCGCGGTGGGGGTCAGGGTGATGCCGCTGTGCACCAGTTGCTCGCCGTGCACGTCGGTGAGCCGCACGGTGAACGGGCCGACGCCCAGCCCTGACGGGGCCACGAAGTAGTTGTACGACTCCCGCTTCAGCGCCACCCAGGCGCCATCGACCTGAACCTCGAGCGTCGTCACCAGGTTGCGGTGGCGTCGGGGCTGGATCGCCAGCCACCACTGGTTCGAGCCCTCCTTGAGCACGTACTGCACGTTGCCGGCCCCCGGGGCGCTGACCAGCTTCCAGGTGATGGGCACCCGGCCGTCGACCGGGTCGGCGATCAGGTCGAACGCCTCGGGGCTCAGGTCGATGTCGCCCTTGGCGCACTCGGGACACTGGTCCACGATCTGGACCGTCACCGTGCCGTCCGGTCCGGTGACCTGGACGTGCGCACCACAGGTGCGGGCACCCTCGTAGTCGGTCGCGTTCATGGCGGCATAGAGCACGCCCAGGTTCTGGTCGAACGAGCAGTTCCCCAGGCTGCCCCCTCCGTAGTACGTGCCGTCGCCGCTGTAGGTGGTGCCGGGCATCACCTGGCAACCGGCGGCCACGACCACCGCGACGGCCGCCAACGCCCACCGGGCCGGGCTGGATCCTCTGGATGCTCGCATCCGCCGGAAGGTACCTGATCTGCACGTGTCGCTGGGTGGTCGCGTGACCACAGCCGCGACGCGGTCGCCGGGCGCGTCCGCGGGCAGCCCGGTGGTGCTCGGACGGGAGGCATATCGTTGCCCGGGACGGTCAGGCGATCAGGAGGCCAGCCATGGGACGAGGATGGAGGCGACGGGTCCTCGCCCGGGTCGGGGTGGTGGGGGTCCTGGTGCTCAGCGCCGCAGCGTGCGAGCCGGCGCCGCCGCCGGTCCTGGTGGTGAACACCGATGTCGACGGTGCCGATGCCCTGCCGGGTGACGGGTCCTGCGAGGTCACCCCGGGAACGGGGGACTGTTCGGTTCGGGCGGCGGTGGAGGAGGGCAACGCGCTCGGTGCGGCGGCGATCACGGTGCCGGCGGGGCGCTACACCGGCAGCGCCCCGGTCGTGGTGACGGGACGCCTGTCGATCAACCGGGGTGCGCCCCAGGCGGTGCAGCTCACGATGACCCTCGAGGTGGCGGAAGGCGCCAGCCTCTGGCTGGAGGGCGTCAGTGGGATTCCCGGCATTCCGCTCAACCAGATCTTCGTGCACGGCTCCCTGGTGGCCAAGCGCAGCGGGTTCTGGGCGCTGGGCGGGCCGGTGCTCGTCGTGGGACCGACCGGTACGGCGG
>DAIMFV010000015.1:11701-19663 GCA_036724365.1 Acidimicrobiales bacterium
CTCGCGGGCCTCGTCATCCCAGGGCCCGGGGCCGCGGTGGTCAACGAGGGACAGGTGCTGCTGCGCCACACGTGGGTCCATGGGTTTCCCTCGGCGATCGACACCACGGGGGCGGGATCGGCAATCGTGGTCGGCTCGGTGCTGGAGGCCGGAGGGGTGCCGCCTGGACCCGTCTGCACCGGATCGCTGCCCGCCTCGGGTGGGTACAACCTTGCGTCCGATGCCAGCTGTGCGTTGTCGGGGATCGATGACCTCGAGGGTGTCGCCCCCTCGATATCGGCCGACTACGCCAACGAGGGCGACCCGTTGACCTTCTCGGTGGCACCGGGCTCGCCCGTGATCGACGCCATCCCGACAGGCACCGGCGGTTGCGGCGCAGACCTCGTCGACGACATCGCGGGCGCGGCCCGGCCGGTCGACGGCGACGGCGATGCGATCGCCGCCTGTGACATCGGCCCGATCGAGCGGCCGGCGGACTGACGGCGTGAGCCCGGAGGGGGGTGCCAGCCCAGCGGCCAGACGATCAGCGCTCTATGAGTCCCTGGTGGAGGACGCCTCCGAGTTCGTGTGCACCTTCGGTGCAGATGGCGTCATCGCCTACGCCAACCGGGCGGCCACCACCCTGCTGGGTTGGGAGCCGAGCGAGATGGTCGGCCGCCACGTGATCGAGTTCGTGCACCCCGATGAACTCGAGCGGGTGGCGCTCGCCGTGAGCCAGCAGGGCGGTCACGGCGCGCCCCGCGGTACCACGAGCTTCCGGCTAGCCACCGCTGAGGGCTCCTGGGCATCGGTCGACCTGACCGCGTCCGACGTGACCGACGGCGAGGAGAGCTACCTCGCCGTGTACTGCCGGCCGGCCGACTACCAGCACGCCACCGATGAGGTCATGTACCAGCTCCTGCGGAGCGCGCCCGTTCGCGACACCCTCGTCCACGTCCTCGATGTCTTCGCCTGGCGGCCCAACGGCACGAGCGTCGCCATCGCCTGGTTCGAGCCGGAGGTCGGCCACCAGTACGTGTCCACCGGTCTCCCCCTCGAACTGACCGGGGCCGAGGACAGCCCCGGTGCAGCCTGGGCTACGGCGCGGGAGCGCTTCGAGGCGGTGCACGATCCCGACCAGGCCCTGCTCGACCCGGCCCGGCGGGCGATGGCGAGCGAGCTCGGCCGCGGCGCCTACTGGATCGAGCCCGTCCCCGACGCCCGCACCGGGGTGCCGGCGCTGGTGACCGTCTGGGGCCGGCGAGACGGACGGGCGCCCGAGGGTCACGGCTACGGGATGACGGTGGCCAAGAACTTCGTGGAGCTGATCCTGCGCTGGAGCGGACAGATCGCCGGCCTCGACGCCGCGGCCCATCGGGACCCGCTGACCGGACTGGCCAACCGCAAGGCCTTCTTCGACCGGCTCGACCAACTGGAGGCCGGCGGCGCACTGCTCTACTGCGACCTCGACCGCTTCAAGCCGGTCAACGACGAGCTCGGCCACGTGGCCGGCGACGACCTCCTCTGCCAGGTGGCGGCGCGCCTCGTCGCCTGCGCCGGCGACGGACGCCTGGTGGCCCGGCTCGGCGGCGACGAGTTCGCCATCGTGTGTCCGGGCACCACCGCCGACGAGGCGGCATCGCTCGCCGCGGCCGTACGGGACGCCATCTCGAGGTCGTTCGAGGTGGCGGGCACCGTGGTGGAGGTGGGTATCAGCATCGGCATCGCCACCGCGGCTGCGGCACTCGGAGCCGAGGCCCTCGAGCACGCCGACCGGGACCTGTACCGCGACAAGGGTGACCGTCGCCGCCGCTCCAACGACTGACCACCCCCCACGAATCGACCCTGGGCTCCTTGTTGCCGACACCGATCCGACGACGCACCGTGGCGACCACGTCCGGGACGGCCATCCGTCAGCCCGAAGCGGTCGAGGAGCCGTCGGCTGAACCACTCCCCCGTGCGAGGATCCCCCGATGACGTTCGACGGGAACCCCTGGAAGCCCGTGCCCACCAACGACCCAGCGGGCGCATCGACGCCCGGAGTCCGGCAAGTGGTGGCCTTCATCGCCCTCACCACGGGCGGCCTGGTGGTGGCGGTCACCGGACTGCTGGGAGCGCTGGCCGGACCCGGGATGGGGGTGGTGCTCCCGGCGGCGGGCAGAGCCGCGTTGGCCGGGTTGGCCGGCGCCGCAACCGCCGCGATGCTCGCGACCGCGGTACTCCGGCTTCTCGACCCAAAGGCGTCGTGGTCCACGGGGATCGCGATGGCAGGCGCCTTCTCCGTGGTCCCGTGTGCGGTCGTGGTGCTGGTCCTGGTCAGTCGGGAAGACGGCCTCACCACCACCCAGTTCACCCTCCTGGCCGCCGCCATCGGTGCGGTGATCGCCCTGGGCGCCGTCTGCCTGTCCTACCCGTCTTACGCCGCGATGCGTCCCCCGACCGACCAGGTGATCCAGACCTCGACACCCGCCGCGGGACGGACCGCCATCGTGGTGCTCTCCCTGGCCGTGATCGGCCTGGCGGCCTCCCCGGCCACCCTCACCGAGCCCGAGCGCGCCGCCATCGAGGCCGACGCCGACGCCGGGATCGCACGACTGGCCCTGCTCACCGAGGACGACCTCGGACCGGACTGGACACCGGCCGGCTCGTGGCGCTTGAACCCTCTGGACATCACGAGCCACCTCTGCGGCAGTGTCGAGGGGTTGCCCAACCGGGTCGCCGCCTACGAGGCGAACCTGGTGCTCGACCTGACTCCTGAGAACACGGAGCGGGGCAACGTCGATCACACGGTGCTCGTGAGCCCGACCATCGCCGACGCGGAGCGGGAGTTCGCTGCAGTCGATGCTCCGGGCTACCAGGCCTGTACCGAGGCCGCTGTTGCCAGAGACACGGCCCCCTACGCGCCCGATGCCACCGGCCCACCGATCGTGACCTTCCGTCGACAGACGTTCCCCGGCCTGGAACACGGGGTGGTGGATCGCCTCGTCGCCACCTACCCCACGCCCGACGGCACCAACGTGATCCACGTGGACTTCGTGCGGATGCAGCAGGGCCGCGCCATCGTGCGACTACCAGTGATGACCCACAACCACGTGATGTCCGACGCCGACCTCTCGGTCATCATCAACGCGGCCTCCGCCCGGCTGGCCGTGGCCGCCGAACAACTCGGTGACCGCTGACGGCAACCGACAGGCCGCAGCTGTCAGGGGTCGTAGGCGCGCTCATCGAAGCTGATGCCGCCCCGCTCGGCCACGCTCAGGCTCTGGCTGGTGGTGCGGAGCGGGGGACGGCGCAGGTACTGGTGAAAACCCTCCGACGTCACCGTGATCGTGAACTCGTGACCATCGAGCGTCCAGGTGCTGCGACCGAACGGACCGGGCTCCCGGGTGATGGCGTCGAGCTGCAACACGAAGGCGCGCGCCTGGAGGTCGATGTCGAGGCGCACGTCCCACGCGTCGGGAAAGACGAGTGTGGCCGGAGCCACGCGGAAGGTGAACGGCGACTCGGGCCCGGCGGGCGGCACCCACGCCACGATGTGGTCGAGGTCCACCAGGAGCCGGCCCGGCGAGTGCTCCTCGGGCTCGAGGGCGACGGCGTGCACGGTGGCGTCGTGCCAACCGAGGTCGGCGAAGTCGGCTTCGGTCCACCAGGTCCGTTCGGCTGGAGGGGACCCGGCGTCGTCCATCGACCCAGCCTGCCCTACCGCCGCCATCGAGGTCGCGGCGTTTCGGGTTCAGCCGGTTGGAACTCTGCCGTGGACGGCACCCGGGCGAGGGCGCCGCCGTCTCAGACCGTCGCCGTCAGCGCAAGACGAGGACGATGCCGCCTGCAACCACCGCGACCGGGCCGGCCAGGAGGGCGGCGAACTGCAGCCCGAACCGCCACCCACCGGCCACCACGGCCAGCACCACCTTCAGCACGGTGTTGCTCCCGAGGGCCGCTGCCGACGCGAGCAGTGCGGTGCGACGGACGACCTCGCCGTCGTCGTACAGGGACGCGGCCGCCAACACCGCGGCGTGGGAATCGGCGAACCCGGCCAGTCCGGTGGCCAGGACCGTGCCGGCTGATCCCGCCACGTCGGCCCCCCACCGGGCCCCCACCAGCACCGCCGTGAGCACGGCGGCGATCACCAACGCCGGGCCCAGGGCGAACGGTCGCGCCTGCTGCACCTCACCGGCCTCGTCGTGGCGGGCCGCTCGCCAGTACACCACCGCAACCACGGCCGCGATGGCCGCCAGGCCGGCCGCCAGCGTGGACAGCAGCGCCCGGAACAGCTCGGGGCTGGCGAGCGACAGGACGAGCCCGAGCTGCACGAGGGTGGAGCCCGACGCCAGGAGCGCCCCGCCCATGGCGGACCATCGGAGCTCGGGCCGGCGCCGGGCCTGCTGCCCCATGGCGGCGGTGGTGGCGGCGGCGGAGACGAAGCCGCCGGCGAACCCGGTGAACAGCAGGCCGCGCTGCGGGCCGACCATCCGCGTTGCGATGTAGCCGGCCCAGCCGATGCCGGTGAGGGCCACCACCAGGAGCCAGATGTGTGACGGGTTCAGCACCCCGTACGGGCCCATGGCCCGATCGGGCAACAGGGGCAACACCACGAACGCGATCACGAAGAAGCGCACGGCGTCCTCGACCTCGGTTCGGGTGAGGACCTCGTCGGCGAAGCGGTGCACGGGACCGCGGGCGAGCAGGAGCACCACCATCACCACGGCGAGCAGCACCGCGAGCGTGGCGTCGTCGAGCAGGATCGCACCGAGGAGGTAGGTGGCGAAGGCGGCGACCTCGGTGGTGGCGCCGAGGTGCCGTTCGGCGGTCTCCAGGTAGCCGGCGGTGAGCAGCGCGCCGACGGCGACCGCACCGCCGGCGACGACCACTGGGTCGATGGACGCGGCCAGGGCCCCGGCCAGGGCGAGGAAGGCGAAGGTGCGAGAGCCGGCCGCCTGGCGCTCGTCGTCGCGCTTGCTCCAGTCTCGTTCCAGCCCGATGCCCAGGCCCATGGCCATGGCGATCAGGTAGGGCTGGGCGGCCCCCAGGGAAACAGCGACGAGCACCCTCGAAGTTGAGCACGCGCCGACCGTGGCCGCCGGATCGGGCTGCGAGCCGGGGCCGCCGCCACCCGACCTCAGCCGGCGTCGAGCAGGGTGAGCAGTTTGGTGGTGGTGGCCCAGTTCCGGATGGTCATCTGCTGGTACGCCGGGGTACCCATGATGCGGGACAGGCGGCTCTGGGTGCGGCGGGCGCTGAGCCGCTGGAAGTAGATCACCCCGGTGCCCGGCCAGGCCTCGTCCACCCCCGCGCGCCGCTGGACCACGCCCATGGCGTCGGCGCTGGTGAGCGGAGCCTTCAGGAAGACCACGTCGGAGTGGAAGGTGTCGGGTTGCGCGCCGAACCCCTCGGGCGCACCGACCACCACCGCTCGCAGCTGGCGGTGGGTGCGCACGACCACGACCAGGGAGAGCCCGAACCGGTCCTCCAAGGCCGTCTCGATCCGCTGTTCGAGTGACCTGACCGGCCCGGAGGCACCGAACAGGACGTTGCCGGACTGGATGTAGGTGCTGACCTCGTCGAACCCGGCAGCCTCGAACGCAGCGCGCAGGTCGGCCATGGGCACCGGGTTGCGGCCGCCCACGTTGATCCCGCGGATCAGGGCCACGTGGCGCGTCGTTCCGGTCCCGGCCATGGGGCCGACCGTACCGGGGACGGCCCGCGGCGCCCGGCCGGTTCGCTGGACACGGTCGGTCCCGTGGGCGAACATCTGTTCGATGTCGGGCGACGCCACCATCCTCCATGCCGACCTCGACGCCTTCTACGCGTCGGTGGAGCAGCGCGACCGCCCCGAGCTGCGGGGCAAGCCGGTGATCGTGGGGGGTGGTGTGGTGCTGGCGGCCAGCTACGAAGCCAAGGCCTTCGGGGTGCACGCGCCCATGGGCGGGCGCGAGGCCCGGCAGCGGTGCCCACAGGCCGTGGTGGTCACACCCCGCTTCGACGCCTACCTGGCGGCCAGCCGGGCCGTGTTCGACGTGTTCGAGGCCACGTCACCCCTGGTCGAGGCGCTCTCGATCGACGAGGCGTTCCTCGAGGTGGGCGGGCTGCGCCGCCTCGTCGGCCCGCCGGCCGACATCGCCCGACGCCTCCGCCACGACGTGCGAGAGCAGGTGGGTCTGGCCATCACCGTGGGCGTGGCCCGCACCAAGTTCCTGGCCAAGGTGGCCAGCGGGGTGGCCAAACCCGACGGCCTGTTGGTGGTGGAACCCGCCGGCGAGCTCCAGTTCCTCCACGCCCTCCCGGTGGAGCGCCTGTGGGGGGTCGGGCCGATCACGGCCGCCAAGCTGCACGCCCGAGGCATCACCACGGTGGCCGAGGTGGCGCACCTGCCCGAGTCCGCCGTGGTGGCCATGCTCGGCCGGGCCACCGGCCACCACCTCCACGCCCTGGCCCACAACCGCGACCCCCGCCCGGTGGAGGGGCGCCGACGCCGACGCTCGATCGGGGCCCAACAGGCGCTCGGGTGGCGGTCCCGCACCTCCGAGGAGGTCGACGCCGCCCTCACCGCGCTGGTGGACCGGGTCACCCGACGGCTGCGGGCCGCCGACCGGGTGGGCCGCACCGTCACCGTGCGCCTCCGCTTCGCCGACCTGTCCCGGGCCACCCGGTCGCACACCCTCCCCGAACCCACCCGCAGCACCCAGGAGGTGCTCACTGCCGCCCGCACCCTGCTGTCTCAGGCCGGTCCCGCCATCGAGACCGGTGGGCTGAGCCTCATCGGGGTCACCATCTCCAACCTCGACGACGCCCGGGCCGTGCAACTCACCTTGCCGTTCGACCGCCGCACCGACCCCGCGCTCGACGAGGCGGTCGATCAGGTCCAGCGGCGGTTCGGCGCCGCCAGCCTCACCCGATCGGTGCTCCTGGGTAACCGCGCCGATCCCGGCGTGCCGCTGCTTCCCGACTGAGTCGGACGAAACCCCTGGTCAGAGCGGTGCGGCGGGTTGGTCGGGGCCCACCCGGTTCCCGGCGTGAGCAAACGCGGCCCACAAGTTGAGTAGTCACTGCTCAGGTGTCGGCGGCCCGATTCACGGATGGTGAGGACATGAACACGCCGCTCAGCACCCTCACCACCCCCCGCCGCCTCCGCCGGGCCGCCGCCGCCCTGCTGGCCGCCGCCGTCGTCACCGTGGGCGCCACCGCCTGCGAGCCCACCGGCTGCCAGCTCGACTGCATCAGCGGCGTCTCGATGAACCCCGGCGCCACCACCGCCAAGGTGACCACCACCGTCGGCACCAAGGTGACCCTGCACATCTACTCGGATGCCGCCATGACCAAGCTGGTGGGGGCGATGTCGAGCTCCACCGGGGCCACCACCCACACCGTGTCCACCGGCCAGCTCGGGTCGGCCACCACCTACTGGTGGAAGGTGTCCGCCACCGACGCCAACAACGTGGTCCGGGTCGAGACCGGCTCGTTCAAGACCTTCCGCCGGGAGGTGGCGCTCACCATCAAGCGCATCCACCTCATCGACGACTCCGACTACCTCGGTGACGGCGAGGTGGACTTCGACCTCAAGGTCAACGATGACGTGTTCACCGACGTCTACGTGAACAACGACATGCCGACGGGCACCGATCTCACCAACCTGTCCATCACCCGCACCGCCACCAACACCCCGGCCGGCCTCACCGTGAAGATCCAGGGCAGCGACGATGACTGCGACGCCGGCCTGTGCACCGGCGGCAGCTACCCCAGCTTCAACAGCGGCACCAACAGTGACGCCGACTGGGCCACCGCCACCTTCGGCCCGACCACCCTCCCGGCAGCCGACGGCACCGGCAACTGGTCGGCCAAGACCACCGGCTACCCCATCAAGTTCGAGGTGTCCGGCACCTGGACGGTGACCTACAAGGCCCTCTGAGTCGCTCCACCCCTGGCGGGGCCCACCGCCGCTCCCGCACCAGCGGGGGCGGCGGTGACGCGTCCGGGGTCGGACGC
>DAIMFV010000015.1:19763-24868 GCA_036724365.1 Acidimicrobiales bacterium
CGTCAGTGGAGGCCGAGGGCGACCGCGAAGCGCTCCAGCGCGTCCAGGTCGAACGGGGCCCGGACGGCGAGGTTGACCTGGTCGGCACCGGCATCCACGTAGGTGCCGATGCGCTCGACCACCTCCTGGTCGGACCCGCTGAGCACGCCGGGTCGCACGAACTCGGCGATGCCACCGAACTGCTGGCGCAGGCTGTCGTCGTCCCAGGCCAGGCCCAGGTTGACCGCCCGACGGATCTCGCCCGGGGGCCGGCCCACCTGCTCGCAGTGGCCGTCGAGCACGCCGATCTTGTGGGCGAAGGTCTCGGGCGACACGAACGGGATGTTCCACCCGTCGGCGTGCTCGGCCGCCACCCGCAGCGTCTTCTTCTCACCGCCGCCACCGATCCAGATCGGGATGCGGGGCTGCGCCGGGCGCGGTTCGTTGCGGGCGTCGGTGAGCGAGAAGTGGCGACCCGCGAACGTGGTGACCTCGTCGTGGAGCAGGCCCCGCACGCACGCCGCCGCCTCACCGAGCTGGTCGAGCCGCTCACCCGCACCCGGGAACGGGATGCCGAAGGCGCGGTACTCGACCTCGGCCCAGCCACCGCCGAGGCCGATGGCGGCCCGTCCCCCGGAGAGGAGGTCGATGGCGGTGATCGCCTTGGCCAGCACCGCCGGGTGCCGGTAGCCCACCGAGTACACGAGGCACCCCACCTCCACCCGGGTGGTGTCCAGGGCCAGGGCGGTGTGCATGGTGACCGCCTCCAGGCACTCGGCATCGTCGGCGTCGCCGGTGGCGCCGTAGAAGTGGTCCCACACCGAGATCCAGTGGAACCCGAGCTCCTCGATCCGCCGCCACGTCGAGCGCAGCTCCTCGGGTTGGGCGTGCTGCAGACCGACGTGGACACCGAAGCGGGTCATGGCCGAACGCTACCGAGCGCGGGTGCGGTGGGGTAGGCCAGATGGGGTAGGCCAGATGGGGTAGGCCAGAGGCGTGGATTCGACCCGCGTGGACAAGTGGCTGTGGGCGGTTCGTGCCTACAAGACCCGCTCGGCGGCCAGCACGGCGTGCCAGGCGGGCCACGTCGACGTGAACGGCTCGGGGGCCAAGCCGGCCACCGCTGTCCGGGGGGGCGACCGGGTCACCGTCCGGGGGGCGGGGCGGGGGGGCGGCCCGGGGGGGGGCCGCGCTGGCGGCCGACTGCCTGGTGGACCACAGCCCGCCGCCACCGGCCGCCGGGGAGGCCGCTCCCGTGGCGGCACGCGAACGGGGGGCGGGCCGGCCGACGAAACGGGACCGGCGCGCCCTGGACCGCTACCGACACCCCTGAACCGGGCCGCGGTCACGGACCCGGTTTCCCACGCAGCCCGTAGGCCGGTCGGGCATCATCGGCGGCACCGCGTCGGCCACCCGGCCCCGTCGCGGGAGAAGGGGACCACGGTGAAGCTCCGACTGGATCCGACCGACGAGTACCTGCACCCGCTGGAGGAGGCATCGAACTTCAACGAGTCGATGTACTTCAACGTGGTCGACCCCACCGTGGGGGTGGGTGGGTTCTTCCGGCTGGGCAACCGGCCCAACGAGGGCCGGGCCGAGATGACCACCTGCCTCTACCTACCCGACGGACGGGTGGCGTTCATGTTCGACCGGCCGGCGATCTCGGGCAACGAGGCGTTCGACGCCGGCGGCATGCGCTTCGCAGTCGTGGAGCCCTTCCGGGAGCTCTCCGTCTCCTACGACGGCCGGGTGGTGCTGCTCGACGACCCGCTCGCCATGGCCGACCCCCGCACGGCGTTCAAGGAGAACCCCTGGACGGAGTGCCACGCCGACCTGACGTTCCGCGGCATCTCGCCGATGTACGGCGGCGAGCCGGTCAACGACGACGGCACCCCGATCCCCGAGTCCGGCGAGGGGTTCGCCCGCGGCCACTACGAGCAGCACACGGCCGGCACCGGCACCATCTCGGTCGGTGACCAGAGCTGGACGATCGACGGGCTCGGGCTACGGGACCACTCATGGGGTCCGCGCTTCTGGCAGAGCCCGTGGTGGTACCGGTGGCTCACCGCCAACCTCGGGCCCGACTTCGGCTTCGTGGTGTCGATCGTCGCCGGCAAGGACGGCCAGCGCCGCATCGGCGGCATGGTGCTGCGCGACGGCGCCTACGAGCACATCACCGACGCCACGGTGGCCACCACCTGGACCGGCGACGACCTCTACCACCAGGAGATCCGGGCCACCGCCACCACCGACCAGGGCACCTACGAGATCGAGGGCACCGTGCGGAACCTGGTGCCGTTGCGCAACCGCCGGACCGGGCCCGACGGCGAGGAGCTCCTGACCAGGATCTCCGAAGGGCTCACCGAGTGGCGGTGCCAGGGCCGGACCGGTCACGGCCTGTCGGAGTACCTGGACCAGATCGTCGACGGCCGGCCGGTGGGGTACGACGGGTGAGCCGCTCGGCCGTGGAGGCCGGCCCGCTCGCCCAGGTCGTCACCCGGCACCTCGGCGCCGCGCACACCATCGACGGGTTGTGGCGCCTGTCCGGCGGGGCGTCCCGCGAGACCTGGTCGTTCGACGCCGTGGCCGACGGAGGCGTCCGACTCCCGCTGGTCCTGCGGCGCGACCCGCCGGGTAGCGCGGTGTTGGGCACCCCGGTCGACGAGTACGCCCTGATCGGCGCCGCGGCGCGGTCCGGTGTGCCGGTGGCCCCGTTGCGGTTCCGTCTCGAGCCGGCCGACCAGCTCGGCACCGGGTTCGTGACCGACTTCGTGGCGGGCGAGACGCTGGGGCGGCGCATCGTCCACGACGACCCCTACGGCCCGGCCCGGGCGGTGTTCGCCGGCGAGTGCGGACGGATCCTGGCCGGCCTGCACCGGGTGCCGGTCGAGGACACCCCGCTGGAGCCCCCGTCGGCCACGCGCTCGTCGGCCGCCGCGCAGCTCGACCTGTTCGAGCGGCTGCTCGACGGCTACGACGTGGCCCGACCCGTCCTCGAACTGGCGCTGCGCTGGCTGCGCACCCACGCCACCAACGGCGGGCGGCGCGTGGTGGTGCACGGCGATTTCCGGGTGGGCAACCTCATCGTGGGCCCGGAGGGGATCCGGGCCGTGCTCGACTGGGAACTGGCGCACATCGGCGAGCCGGCGGAGGACATCGGTTGGCTGTGCACCCGCTCCTGGCGGTTCGGCGGTCCCGGCCGGGTCGGTGGCGTCGGCGACCTCGACGACCTGCTCGCGGCCTACGGCCAAGCCGGCGGCGACCCCATCGACCCCGAGCAGGTGCGGTACTGGGAGGTGCTGGGCAACCTGCGGTGGGCGGTCATCGCGGTGGCCCAGGCGTTCAGCCACCTCCACGGTGTCCGCCGCTCGGTGGAGCTGGCCGCCATCGGCCGTCGGGTGGCCGAGGTGGAGCACGATCTGATGGAGCTGCTGGCATGACCCAACCCCGCCCCAACGCCGCGGAGCTGCTGGACGCCGTCCGCGAGTTCCTGGAAGGCGACCTGCTGCCCACCCTCGACGGTCGGCTCCGCTTCCACACCCGGGTGGCCGTGAACGTGCTGGAGACGGTGGGCCGCGAGCTGCGCCACGGTCCCGCCGCCGAGGACGAGGAGCGGGCACGCCTGGAGGGCCTGGCGGATCTGCTGCGGGGCCGGCTCACCGCAGACGCTGCCAGGGTCGGGGACGGGACCACGCCGGACGACCCGGTCGTGGACCGCACCGACGTGGAGGCCCTGGCCCGGGCGCTCGCCGCCGGCATCCGCGACGGCACCGTCGACGTGGACGACCCCCGGCTCCGGGACCACCTCCGCCGGACGACCCGGGCCGACCTGGCCATCGCCAACCCGAAGTGGCTCGACGAGGCACCTTCCGGCTGACCGGCTGACCGGCCGACCGGCCGGCTACCCGCCGCTCAGGTTCGATCGGCCACCGGTGGCCCACCAGTCGGCCGTGAGCCGCAGGCCCGCAACCGACGACTGCGGGAAGATCCGCTCGTAGGTGCGCCGGTAGCCGGTGTGGTCGATGAGCCACACGCCGTCGACCTTGACGTAGCGGTCCTCGTAGAACGCCGCGCCTTCGATGGTGAGGTCGAGGTCGGTGAGGATCACCGTGTCCTCCAGGGCCCAGGTACCGGTGGCGGCGTCGGCACCCACCAGGTCGATCTCGGGATGGTGGCAGCGGTGGCTGCTGAGCATGGTGGTGGGGCCCATGGCCGTGCGCAGGAAGTCCATGATGGCGGCGCGGCCGGTGAACGCGTAGGCCCCACCGCCGTAGCTGGCGGTGGCCGAGGCGACGAAGCAGGACTCCAGGTCGGCCCACAGCTTCTGGTCCAGGCACCGGAGGTAGCGGTACTTGAGGCGCTTGATCGCTTCGAGCTCGACCAGGTCGGAAGGGGTCACGCCGCGGAGGTTACAAGCGCTCAGGCGAAGCAGCGGGCCAGGAACGATTCGAAGCCCTCGGGGTCCGCGGTGATGCGGAGGTGCCCGGCAGGATCGCGACCCACGTCGAGGGCGGGGCAGAAGAACGAACCATCGGCCGTGAAGAAGTGCGGCGACCCGATGACGCCTCGCCGCACGCCCTCCTCGTGGTCGGTCAGCACGCCGGTGACGTCTTCGGCGTCGACCACGACGCCGTGCGCGTCGCCCACCCGGGCCAGCACCACGGGGTCGCCGATGTCCTCGCCCACCTCGAACAGCAGGTTCCGCAGTTCCAGGCTCACCGCCTCGCCGGCCGCCGGCGACCAGCGGTAGGCGGCCCGGGCCAGGGCCAGGGCGGGCAACGACGACGACGGGAAGGCCCCGCGGTCGAACGCGGTGAACAGGTCGGGCGCCACCTGCTCGCGGATCTCGTCGATCTCCTCGGCGATGAACCCGGCGTCGAGCGGCTGACCGTTCACCACCTCCAGGGGCCAGGCCCGCACCCACAACCCCACGTCGGTGCGCCCGGCTCCGGCCCGATGGTCCACGAAGCGCCGCAGACCCACGTGGGTGAAGGGGCAGAGGATGTCGGCGAACAGTTCGATCCGGGTGCTGGGCGTGGTCACCGGGGCTCCTCCGTGCATCGGGCCGACGGCGTCGGTCGGGCCGGCGGGCGGGTTCCCCGGTCGGGCCGGGCGGGGTCACCGTA
>DAIMFV010000015.1:24878-27437 GCA_036724365.1 Acidimicrobiales bacterium
CAGCCTGCCCGGTCACCGACCTCGAGCGGGCAGTCGGTGGGAGCCGTCGGCGTCGAGGTCCACCAGCCCGTCGGCCACCACGGTGGCGGCCACGCGCCGGGCCCGGTCCGGGTCGTCGGGCCACCCCATGACCCGCGCCAGGTCTTCGGACGGCACCGGCCCGGACCGCACCGCGGCCACCAGGCGCCCACGTCCCTGGCGGTCCGACCCCTCGAAGCGCGACTGGCCCCCGGAGACCCCGGCCGATCCCACCGCCGGATCCGGTGCCGGTCGACCCGCCGCCGCCCACGCGCAGCCCACCCGCACCGGGCACCCGTCGCACGCCGGCGACCGGGCGGTGCACACGGTCGCCCCCAGGTCGAGCTGGGCCTGGTTCCACGCCCAGGCCGAGCCGGGCGGTACGGCGGCGTCGGCGGCCGCCTGGGCCTCGGCCCGGCGCAGCGGTCGACCGCGCCGACGGGCCAGGACCCGGGCCACGTTGGTGTCGAGCACACCGAACCCGTCTCGCTCGAAGGCGAAGGCCAATACGGCGCGGGCCGTGTACGGGCCGATCCCCGGAAGGGCGAGCAGGTCGTCCAGGTCGGCGGGAACCCGCCCGTCGTGGTCCGCCACCACCGCCACCGCGCAGCGGTGCAGGTTCACAGCCCGCCGGTTGTACCCCAGCCCGCTCCAGGCCGCGATCACGTCGCCCACCGGGGCGTCGGCACACGCCGCCGGGGTGGGCCAGGCGGCGGCGAACGTCTCGAAGCGGGGCACCACCCGCGCCACCTGGGTCTGCTGGAGCATGAGCTCGGACACCAACACCAGCCAGGGGTCCCGGGTCCGCCGCCACGGCAGGTCGCGGGACCGGGCGGCGAACCAGTCCAGGAGGAGGTCGGTGGGGACCGGGTCGAGGGGCGCCATCGGGTCCAGGCTGGCCGCTCGGCGCCTCGGCCCGCCACCGTCGACCCGTAGGATCCCACCAGGCGACTCCGGGAAGCGGCCCCGGAAGCCGGGAGGCCGGCGTGGCGATCTTCAAGCACCTGAAGACCATCAAGGACCAGATGGCCGCCGGCCTGTCGGCCACCGGCCCCACCCCCGAACAGCTCGCCGCCCTCTCGCCCGAGCAGCGGGCCGCGTACGAGGCCAGCCTCGCCGAGGTCGAAGCCGGTCGCCGAGAGGTGGAGCAGATCCACCAGCAGCAGATGGACGGGCGGCCGCTGCTCGGCCCCGCCGGGGTCCACCTCTACGGGCCCGACCCGCGGGACACGGCCCAGGCCGTCCAGGACGCGCTCGCCACCGGTGGGGTGGCGGCCTCCATCAAGGCGTCGTGGAAGGCCACCGGCCCCGGCGCCCGAAGCGCCTCGCTCCCCCCGGTGGAGGTGGTGTCCCAGGACCCTCTGGAGCAGCGCCGCCACGAGTGGGCCGGGCGGGACGCGGCCCGGGTGCCCTACCTGGCGCCCGAGCGGTTCCCGGTGCTGTTCACCCGCATCGCCACCCGGGCCTCCACCCAGTTCGACGACGTCACGGCCCACCTGGCCGCCAGCGGGCTGGCCGGCCGGCCCGAACTGGTCTTCGGCGCGTACCCGGTACCCGACCACATCGGCCACGGCCTCGGTCGGGAGAAGAACCGCTACCTCGAGTGGGACGTGGTCCACGCCGCCACCGATCCGTTGCCGGCGGCGCCGGCCCCGGGCTCCACCTACGTGCCCGGCGACGTGACCTGGGTGGCCCGGGCCTCGGGCGAGCCGTCGGTGCTGGATGAGGACCTCGGGGTCACGCTCCTCGCCTCGGCCGGTCTGGGGCCCGAGCACAGCCTGGGCACCGCCCGGGTCATCCGCACCCGCGAGCAGAGCAGCGACGACGAATCCAGCGGGTACACGTCGATCTCGGTGATCGGCGCCGCGGTGTTCGGCCCCCCGTCGTTCGGGGATCCGGCCCGGGACCTGCTCTCCGGGGCGGCGCCCATGGCCCTACCGGCGGGCGCGCCCCGAGGGGTGCACACCGAGGTCCTCAACTGGCGGGCCGTGGCCCGGGCCGTGCACCCCGACAGCCAGAAGCCGGCACCGGTGCCCTCGCCGTTCCCGTACCTGCCCGGCACGGCCCAGGAGCTGCTCCGGGCCTACCTCGACATCGTGGGCGTGAACCCCTTCGACTGCTACGGGGCGTCGGTGACCGAGGACGAGTTCCGCGACCTCCGCGCCAACCGCACCACCGGCTGGATCCAGGTCAACACCAACACGAGCACCTCGCTGCCCTGTGTCGACGGCACCGCTCGCATGCGCATGCACGGCGGTTCGCTGGTGGTGATCACCTACCGGGACCGTCCCGAGTACGCCACCGGCCGGGCGCGCTGGCCGGCCTACGAGCGCGAGGTGCCGCAGTCCCGGCTCCACCTGGGCACCGGGGCCCGCCGACCGGTGACCCCCATGGAGTATGGCAGCCTCGGCCGCGGTACCCGGCGGCTGATCCGCCTGGCCGAGGGGGTGGCGAACCTCGCCGCCGACCTGAGCGGCGACATGGGCGGCGACGACACCGGCGATCCCGTCCCGCACCGCTACTGCTGGCCGCCCACCGACA
>DAIMFV010000016.1:0-11137 GCA_036724365.1 Acidimicrobiales bacterium
CCGCGATCGCCGCCACCACCGCCAGCGGCGGCGGTTCGTCCCGGAGCCGGGCCACGAACGCGTCGACCAGATCGGCCGGTCCCTCGACCTCGCCGATGACGCCCTGATCGTCGTTGGCCACCCAGCCGCTGAGCCCGAGCGCGGTGGCCGCCGCGTGCACCGCGGGCCGGAAGCCCACCCCTTGGACGGTGCCCTGCACCCGGAACCGGCGGCGCTGGACGGGCGGCGCCTCGCTCGGCTTGCTCATGGCGACCTCGCCGGGGGTGGTGGCACAGGTGGGTGCTGGGTGGCACTGTATCGACGCGCCCTCTCCTGCGGAGCGCCTCGGGGGTCTCCATGTGTCTCAGCGTCCCGGCCCACGTGGTCGGCATCGATCCGGTGCGCCAGCAGGCCACGGTCGACGTGCTGGGTGCGACCCGGGAGGCCAGCGTGATGCTGCTGCCCGAGGTGGTGGTGGGCGACTGGGTGCTCGTGCACGTGGGCTTCGCCATCGCCCGCATCGACGAGGACGAAGCGGCCGCCTCCCTCGCCCTGCTCGACGAGGCGCTGGCCGCCGAACCGTCCGACCGAACCGAGGACGGCGAACCGTGAGCCCCGCGATGCGCTTCGCCGACGAGTACCGCGACGCCGCCCGCGCCCGGGCGCTCGCCACCCGCCTCGCTCACCTGGTGGACGACGGTCGCACGGTGCGGATCATGGAGGTGTGCGGTGGTCACACCCATGCCATCCACCGCCACGGGCTGGGGGCCCACCTGCCGGCATCGGTCTCGTTCGTGCACGGTCCCGGCTGCCCGGTGTGCGTACTGCCCCGGGGCCGCCTCGACGACGCCGTGGCCCTGGTGCGGGACCACGACGTGACGCTGTGCAGCTACGGCGACGTGCTCCGGGTGCCCGGCACCCACGGATCGCTGCTCGAAGCGCGCAGCGCCGGCGCCGACGTTCGGGTGGCCTACTCGCCGCTCGACGCAGTGGCCCTGGCCGAGGCCGAGCCCCACCGCCAGGTGGCGTTCCTCGGCATCGGCTTCGAGACGACGGCCCCGGCCACGGCCGCGGCGGTGCAGCGAGCGCATGCCCTGGGCCTCGCCAACTTCACGGTCCTCTGCAACCTGGTGCGGGTGGTGCCCCCGCTGCTCGCCCTGCTCGACGACCCCGAGGTGGCGCTCGACGGCCTCATCGGCCCCGGGCACGTCTCCACCATCCTCGGCTGTCGTCCGTACGAGCAGATCTCCGAACGGTTCACGATCCCCGTGGTGGTGGCCGGCTTCGAGCCGCTCGACCTGCTGGCGGCGACGGTGGCCGTGGTGTCCCAGGTGGTGGACGGGCGGGCGGAGGTGGAGAACGGCTATCGGCGAGCCGTCACCTGGGAGGGCAACGCGACCGCCCAGGCGCTGCTGGCCGAAACGTTCGAGGTGCGCGACACGTTCGAGTGGCGGGGGCTCGGGTGGATCCCCGACTCCGGCTACCGGCTCGCTGATCGGTTCGCCGCGCTCGATGCCGAGCTGCGCTTCGACCTCCCCGGCATCTCGTCGCCCGACCCGCGGGCCTGCCGCTGCGGCGACGTGTTGCGGGGCGCCATCGAGCCCGACGAGTGCAAGGTCTTCGGCACGGCGTGCACCCCCGAGCAGCCCATCGGCAGTTGCATGGTCTCCTCCGAGGGAGCCTGCGCTGCGGCGTACCGGTTCGGCCCCGACGCCGGCCGGTCGCTCGCCGCCCCGGTCGCGCTCCGGTGACCCGGGCCGACGGTGCGATCACACTCGCCCACGGCGCCGGCGGCGCCGCCTCGCGACGGCTGTTGGCCGAGCACGTGCTGCCCCGCCTCGGCGCCGATCCAGCTCAGCCCCTCCTCGACGCTGCGCCCTTCACGGCGCCGAGCGGTCGCCTGGCCATCACCACCGACGCCCACGTGGTGCGGCCGCTCGCCTTCCCCGGGGGGTCGATCGGCTCCCTGGCCGTGCACGGCACGGTGAACGACCTGGCGGCGGGCGGGGCGCGGGCGATCGTGCTGACCGTCGCCCTCGTGCTCGAGGAGGGACTTCCGCTGGCCGTGCTCGACCGAGAGCTCGATGCCCTGGCCACCGCCGCCCGGGAGGTGGGGGTGCAGGTGGTGGCGGGCGACACCAAGGTGGTCGAGCGGGGTCGGGCCGACGGCATGTACGTGGTGACCACCGGGGTGGGCGAGGTGGTGGCCGACCAGGCGTTGACGCCGGCGGCCATCCGGGTCGGAGATCGGGTGCTGGTCTCATCGCCCATCGCGGATCACGGCATCGCCGTGCTGCTGGCCCGCGAGGACCTGGGCATCGACGCCGACGTCCGCAGCGATTCGGCCTCGGTCTGGCCGGTGGCCGAGGCCCTGATCTCGGCATGCGGGCGAGACCTGCGATGCCTTCGCGACCCGACCCGGGGCGGGTTGGCCACCACCTTGAACGAGCTGGCGGCCGACGGGGGCCTCGGCAGCGAGCTCGACGAGGAGGCCGTCCCGGTGCGCGACGCCACCCGGGGTGCCTGCGAGCTACTCGGCCTGGATCCGCTGGTCGTGGCGAACGAGGGCTGCCTCGTCGCCGTGGTGGCCCCGCATGCGGCTGCGGTGGCGCTCGACGTGGTGAGGGCCCGGTCGGGCGGGGAGTGGGCCGCCCTGGTGGGTGAGGTGGTGGACGGACCCGACGGTCGGGTGGTGGCCCGCACCGGGTTCGGCGGCCGGCGGGTGGTCGACATGCTCACCGGCGACCCCCTGCCGCGCATCTGCTGACACCGCCGTGCCCTTTGTTCGGTCCCTACCCCGTTCGCGGGTGGGGGCGCGGGACGTTCGGCCCTTTCCATCGACTAATGAGGAGGGGATGGTGGATCCATGACCTGGGGGACGGCAGCGGTCGTGCTGGATCGGGAAGGCGTAGCCGCGCTCCTGGGTGCGCTGGCGGAAGACCGTCGGGTGATCGGACCCTGTCTGAAGGACGGCGCGATCACGCTCGGCGAGATCCACGGCATCGAGGACCTGCCCGCCGGCTGGACCGATGACCAGGCACCCGGCCGGTACCGGGCGGTCCCACGGGAGGATGGAGCGCTGTTCGGCTACGCCGTCGGCGCTCGCTCGTGGCGCGCCGAGGTGAACGAGCCCCGCACCGTTCTGGTGCGCATCCGGCGACGCGAGGACGATCCGTTCGCCGTGGAGGCCGCCGATCCGGCCGACGGGGTGGTGCCCACCGCCTGGATCGGCGTTCGGGGCTGCGACCTGGCGGCGTTGGCCATCAGCGACCGGGTCTTCCTGGATGGGGAGCACCCCGACCCCCACTACCGGGCCCGGCGCGAGGCGCCGTTCATCGTGGCGGTCGACTGCGGCGAGCCCGGCGGGACGTGCTTCTGCACCTCGATGGGGACGGGTCCCGCCGCCGAGGGCGACGCCGACCTGCGACTCACCGAGCTGTGCGACGAGAGCCGCCACGAGTTCCTGTGCCGGGCCGGGACCGAGGCGGGGCAGGCGGTGCTCGACCGGCTTCCCTCCCGGCCGGCGGTCGAGGCCGATCGGTCGGCGGCGGCGGCCGTGGTTGCCGAGGCTGCGGACCGGATGGGTCGCACGCTGGAGACCGACGGCCTGCGCGAGCGGCTGCAAGCCGGCCTGGAGGATCCGCACTGGGACGACGTGGCTTCGCGCTGCCTCTCGTGCACCAACTGCACGCTCGTGTGCCCCACCTGCTTCTGCTCCACGGTGGAGGACGTGTCGGACCTGACCGGCACCGAGGCCACCCGCACCCGGGTCTGGGACTCCTGCTTCACGCTGGACCACTCGTACCTGCACGGGGGAAGCGTCCGCGCCACCACCGCCGCCCGCTACCGCCAGTGGCTCACGCACAAGCTCGACACGTGGTGGGACCAGTTCGGCACGGCGGGGTGCGTGGGATGCGGGCGCTGCACCACCTGGTGTCCGGTGGGCATCGACATCACGGTGGAGGCCGCGGCCATCGGCCGGTCCGCTGCCGTGACCGATGGCGGTGCACGGTGAGCGCTGCCAGTGACGTCCGCACCCTCCTCGCGGCGCACCCGTTCACCGACGGCTGCAGCGCGGCCGAGCTCGAGTCCCTCGCCCGGGGTGCCCGGGTGGTGGACCTGGCCCCGTGGGAGCTGCTCTTCCACGAAGGTCGACCAGCGACCCATGCCTACCTGGTCGTGGCCGGCCAGATCGGCCTGGAGTTGCACGTCCCGAACGGGGGTTCCGTGGTCGTTGCCACCGTGGGTCCGGGCGAGCTGTTGGGCTGGTCGTGGCTGCTGCCGCCGCACACCTGGCGCTTCGACGCCAGGGCCCGCTCCGCCGCCCGCCTGGTGGCGCTCGACGCCGGCGAGGTGCGTTCGACGTGCGCGGCCGACCCTGCGCTGGACCGGTTGGTGACCCATCGCATGCTCGAGACCTTGGCCGCCCGCCTCGAGGCCACCCGCCACCAGCTGATCGACGTGTACGGCCGAGGGGTGACCTGAGGTGTCCGTCACGCTGGGCCCGATGGTGCCCGAGGCGCGGGTGGTGGTGGACCGCCGGTGGGAGACCGCCGACACCGTGACCCTCACCCTCGCGCCCCGCGGCGAGACCGATGCGGTGGCGCCGCGTCCGGGGCAGTTCCTGATGCTCTCGGCCTTCGGCGTCGGTGAGGTCCCGATCTCGGTCAGCGGCCTCGGTCGGCCCGGCGGGGCGGTGGAGCACACGATCCGTTCGGTGGGTGCGGTCACCGCCGCCCTGACAGGAGCGCCGGTGGGTGAGGTGCTCGGCGTGCGAGGTCCGTTCGGTCGAGGCTGGGACCTCGACGCGGCGGTCGGGCGCGACGTGGTGCTGGTGGCGGGCGGGATCGGCCTCGCCCCGCTGCGCCCCGTGGCCGAGGCGGTGCTCGCCGAGCCCGAGCGCTTCGGCCGCCTGCACGTGCTGGTGGGCGCGCGGACGCCGGGCGACCTCTGCTTCGCCGAAGACCTGCGCCGATGGGCCGAGCAGGGTGCCCACGTGGCCGCCACCGTGGACCGCCTGGAGGGCCCCGGTGCCGATGCCTGGACGGGCCCGGTGGGTGTGGTCACCACCCTGATCGGACCGACCCCCTTCGACCCCGCGCGCATCGCGGCGTTCGTCTGCGGACCCGAGGTGATGATGCGCTTCGCGCTGCGGGCCCTGGCCGGCCGGGGCATCGAGGCTGCCGAGGTGCAGGTGTCGGCCGAGCGGTCGATGAGCTGTGGCATCGGCCACTGCGGTCGCTGCCAGCTCGGTCCGCTCCTGATCTGCCGAGACGGGCCGGTGCTCCCCGCGGGCGAACTGCTGGAGCTGATGGCGGTGAAGCAGCGGTGAGCGCCCCGCCCCGGGTGGCCGTGTGGAAGTTCGCCTCGTGTGACGGGTGCCAGCTCACCCTGCTCGACTGCGAAGACGAGCTCCTCGAGGTGGCGGGCGCTGTGGAGCTCGCCTACTTCCTCGAGGCGGGTCGGGACGACGGCGGCACCGGCACCTACGACCTGTCGATCGTCGAGGGCTCCATCACCACGGAGAGCGATGCATCGAGGATCCGTCGGATCCGGGGTCGGTCGAAGGTGCTCGTCACCATCGGCGCCTGTGCCACGGCCGGCGGGATCCAGGCGCTGCGCAACTTCTCCGACGTGGAGGAGTTCCTCGGCATCGTCTACGCCCACCCGTCGTTCATCTCCACGTTGACCACGTCGACGGCCATCGCCGACCACGTGCCGGTGGACTTCGAGCTGCGCGGCTGCCCGATCACCAAGCAGCAGCTGCTCGAGGTGCTCTCGTCGTTCCTCGCCGGACGCCGCCCCCAGACCCCGGCCCACTCGGTGTGCGTGGAGTGCAAGGTGGCCGGCAACACCTGCGTGACGGTGGCCCACGGGACCCCGTGCCTCGGTCCGATCACCCACGCCGGCTGCGGCGCGCTCTGCCCCTCCTTCGCTCGGGGTTGCTACGGCTGCTTCGGTCCGGCCGAGGATCCGAACGTTCCCGCGCTGGTGGACCTGCTCGTGGCCCACGGGATGCCCGAGGCAGACGCGGTGCTCGCGTTGCGGACCTTCACCGCGTGGGCCGAGCCGTTCCGCTCCGAGTCGGTCCGCCGCGCCGGGCCGGTCGCGGTGGCGCTCTCGGCTCGACCCCAGCACGAGGGGAGCGCGCCGTGACCCACCGAGCTCCTGCGAGCCGCACCCTCAAGGTCGGTGCCCTGGCCCGGGTGGAGGGCGAAGGCGCCATGTACGTGGAGATCCGCGACGGCCGGGTGCACGACGTGCAGCTGAACATCTACGAGCCGCCGCGGTTCTTCGAAGGCTTCCTGCGCGGCCGACGCTTCACCGAGCCGCCCGACATCACCGCCCGCATCTGCGGCATCTGCCCGGTGGCGTACCAGATGAGCGCCTGCGAGGCGATCGAGGACGCGTGCGGCTCGGTGGTCGACGGGCCGCTGCGGGACCTGCGCCGGCTGCTCTACATGGGGGAGTGGATCGAGAGCCACACCCTGCACATCCACCTCCTCCACGCGCCGGACTTCCTCGGCTACGAGGGGGCGATCGACCTGGCGGCGGACCACAAGGACCTGGTCCAGCGCGGGCTCGACATCAAGAAGGTGGGCAACGACCTCCTCGACGTGGTGGGCGGCCGAGCGATCCACCCGGTGAACGTGCGCGTGGGCGGGTTCTACCGCGTGCCCACCCCGGCCGAGCTGCGGCCGATCGCCGAGCGGCTCCGGTGGGCGCTCGACGCGGCCATGGAGGTCGTCCGGTGGGTGGCCACCTTCGACATGCCCGATCACCACCATCCGCTGGAGTTGGTGGCGCTCCGCCAGCCCGACGAGTACGCCGTCATCGGCGGCCGGCTCATCTCCGACCGGGGCCTCGACATCGGAGCCTCCGAGTTCGAGGACCACGTGGTGGAGTCTCACGTGGAGCGGTCGACGGCCCTGCACGCCCACCTGATCGAACGGGGCGAGTACCTGGTGGGGCCGATGGCCCGGTTCGCCCTGAACGCCGCCCGGCTCCACCCTGTCGCATCGGCGGTGGCGGCCGAGGTGGGCCTCGATCCGTCGGAGCGCAACCCGTTCCGCAGCATCGTGGTGCGAGCGGTGGAGGTCGTGCACGCCTGCGCCGAAGCGCTGGCGATCATCGACGCCTACGAACGTCCCGACGCTCCCGCCGCGGAGGTGGTGCCGCGCGCCGGAGTGGGGTTCGGCTGGACCGAGGCGCCGCGCGGCACGCTCTGGCACCGCTACGAGCTCGACGGCGAGGGGACGATCATCGACGCCCGCATCGTGCCGCCGACCTCGCAGAACCAGGCGGCGATCGAGCATGACCTGTTCCACCTGGTGGAGCACCACGCCGACGTGCCCGACGACGAGCTCCAGCACCTGTGCGAGCAGGCCATCCGCAACTTCGATCCGTGCATCTCGTGCGCCACCCACTTCCTCGACCTCCGGGTGGACCGGTCGTGATCGCCACCGCCTGCTCCGAACGTGGTGCAGCCGTCGCCCCTGGGCGCCGGTTCCTGTACCGAGTTCGTGGCTCTGGGACGGGACGAGGCCGGTCGTGGTGATCGAACCGGACGGCGACGTCGTGGTGATCGGGGTCGGCAACCGCTACCGCAGCGACGACGGCATCGGCCACCGAGTGCTCGACGAGCTCGCCGCGGAGCTACTCGTGGCCGAGTCGCACCCGCAACCCAGCCGCCTCACGCGCGTGCGGCTCTGCTGGAGTGACGGCGAGGCGGCTCGCCTCATCGAGGAGTGGCGGGGCGCCGAGCTCGCCGTCGTGGTCGATGCGGTGGTGGCCGGCGACGAGCCCGGCACGGTGCGGCTGTTCGAGGCGGGGGTCGAGGACCTTCCGGTCCGGCCCGGCACCAGCTCCCACGCCACCGGGGTGGGGGAGGCCTGGGCCCTGGCCGGAGCCCTCGATGCTCGTCCCGGCCGCCTGGTGGTGGTGGGCGTGGAGCCGGCCGTGCTCGACGACGGCACCGAACTCACGCCCCTGGTGTCGGCGGCGGTGCCCTGCGCCCTGCGGCTCGTCCGGACCGCTCTAGCCCTGGCGCCCACGCTCACCACCGCCCAGGCTCACCAGCCGGCTGTGCCTGGCCCGCCCTTGAACGGGCCGACCACCCGGGAGGTGATCCAGCCGCCGTAGAAGCCGCCCGGCTGGGCCGTGGCCCGCTCGTCGCCCACCCAGCACTCGTCGACCTTGGCCGGGTGGAACGCCAGGTGCGAGCGGATCGCCTCGAAGGCGGCGACGGGTTCCTCGTACGACCAGGCGGCGTCCACCGAGACGCGGTCGCCGACCCGCACGGTCCAGTAGGTGGCCGGGCCCTTCCACTCGCACCAGGTGCAGGTGGCGGTGCGCTCCAGCAGCGACTGGTCGACGTCGCCGGAGGGCACGTAGTACGACGGCGGGTGCGACGTCTCCAGCACCCGCAGCGCTGAGCGGCTGTCGACCACGACCCCCCCGCCGTGCACCACGCGGATCCGCTCCCGAGCCTCGTCGATGGACGGCGGACGCGGGTAGTCCCACACCGACTCCTGCCCCGGTCCCGGCTGCACCCGATCCCGTCGCATCCCCCGATGCTGCCAGCCACACCGGCGCCCACACCCGCGGGCATCGGCAGACGCCCTGCAGCAGTGGGCGGCCGACCGATCCAACGCCTCCTGAGCAGCGGGTTGCCCGCGGACCGGGCCGCCTTCGGCGTGCTCCTGCACGGGCCACCTCGTCCTCGATCCTGGCTCGGGTTGACCAGGTTCCGAGCCTTCCGGAGATGCGTGCCGGTGCAAGCTCCACCGCGGCTGCCGGGGCATGCTGTGGCCGTGAATGCCGCTGGCCCCGTGGGTCCGGGCACCGCTCCGATGGGGTCCGACGTGCACTGGCTACCGACCGGGGCCATTTCGCGCCTGTTCTCGGTCCATCGGTTCGGTTGGTACCGGTTCCTCGTTGCCCTTCTTGCCTTGGCGCTCATCACCGATGACAGCACCGAGCAGTGGCGGCTGGTCCCTGCGGTGGTCGTTGCGGTTGCCCTGCTGTGGTGGCTGCCAGGCGGGCGTCAGCGCACCGGTGTGAGCAATGAGGGAGTCGTGGTCTGGGGGCTCATCCGCCGGCGCAGCTGGGCCTGGTCGGAGGTCCTCGCCATACACCTCGGGATGATCCCTGCACCACAGGGCGGCGCGTTTCCGGGCCTCGAACTGCTCCTGGCAAACGGGCAGCGATTCCGACTGATCGTCTCGGAGACCCGAGGGCTGGAGGACATCGTCCAACTTCTCGATTCGGCCCGTGCAGCAGGCGTGCGGGTCGTGGGCTCCGAGTCGGTGCACCGGCGCTACGCGGCGCTCGACGTCGATTCGTGGGGCATCGTGGAGGTTCAGCAGGGCGCCGTGCTGGTCACCCCCGCACCGGTGAAATCGGCGCGCGAGCTGCGGCGGGCGGTGTCTGTGGCTCTGGCCGTACTCGTGGTTGGCATGGGCGCGCTGGCTGCGTTTGCCGTGATCGACTGGTCCGAGCGCCGTCGATTCGACGGCGCTCCCCTCGTCCGGGCGACCGTCGTCTCGTTCGAGCCGAGGTCCACGTCGCGGTTGCCGCAGAGCTCGACGGCCACCGTGCGCTTCGAACTCGACGGCAGTGTGGTCGAGTCGACGGTCCGTACGACCCGCCTGTCCGTCGGCCCGACCATGCTCGTGCACGTCGACCCCGACGACCCGTCACGACTTCGCGCCTACCACAGTCCCGAGCAGCGGTGGGTCTGGCCGATCATCCTGAGCGGAACGGCCGTGGGGTTGGGCGGATGGCTCCTCTGGCATGCCCGAGCCGAGGAGCGGTTCCGGCGTGGGACGGCCGGCCCACCCGCTGACGGTCTCGGGCGCTGACCGAAAGCGGAATCTCTGGCCGTACCGCCTGTGGCGGATGGGCGAGATCAGGAGCCCTGGCGGTGTCAGCGGCCTAGAAGTTGCGGAGCAACGCCGTCAATCGCCACAGCAATCGTTGGATGCGCGATGCGTTTGTCCACCGCTGGGCTGCCTCTTCGGCAGAGCGACGGGTCACGCCGATGGGGCCGCCTGGCACGGCGAGAACTGCTGGCGTCAGCTCCCCTTGGCTCAGTCTCGTAGTGACCGAGATCGTCCATCGGAGAAGACGGTCTGCGTCGTGCAACGACATGAACTCCGCAGCAGGAACTACGACGGCAACGTCGTCGTAGAACCACCATCCGCGGCGATGCGCCGGTTCGTCGTCTCGGGACGGGGTGTCCTTGGGCGACGATGGCATGCAGATAGAATGACTGGTAGCGTTCTAAAATGCAATATACCTTCCATCAGGGCGTGAGGATATGCCGCGGACTCGTCGAACCTTCTCGCCGTACACGCTCGACGCCGCCGGGGTGCTCGGCACCCAGGTGGCGCAGGCGCGCCGGGAGAAGCGGTGGACGCTCGAGGAGCTCGCTGAGCGGGCCGGGGTGACGCCGTTCACCGTGCGCAAGGTGGAGCGCGGCGACCCGACGGTGGCCGTCGGGACGGCGTTCGAGGTTGCCCGCCTCGTCGGCGTGCCGCTCTTCGGGTCCGACGACCGCACGACCATGGCGGGGCTGCTCCGGCAGGGACGCGAGCGGTTGGCGCTGCTGCCGGTCCGCGTCAGGGCCGCGCCGAGCCAGGTGCCCAGTGGCGACTTCTAGGCCGCCGCAGACCGGCGCGCAGCCGACCCAGGCCTACGTGTGGGCGTGGCTGCCCGGGGCCACCGATCCCGTCACCGCGGGCATCGTGTGGCTGCAGGGCTCGACCGTGTGGTTCCGCTACGGAAGCAGCTACCGCGCCAGGGATGACGCGATCCCCCTCTACACGCCGGAGCTGCCACTGGTCCCGGAGCCGATCGCCCCGCTCGATGGCCTGAGCATCGCCGGGTGCATCAACGACGCCGGGCCCGATGCGTGGGGACAACGGGTCATCCTCCACCGCCGCCTGGGCGCCGGGGTCGGCTCGGCCGACACCACCGACCTGAACCCGATCACCTACCTGTTGGAGTCCGGCACCGACCGGATCGGCGGGCTCGACTTCCCAGAGCGGCCCGATCAGTAAGTGCCCCCCCACGAGCCGGCCTCGCCCGACCAGCTGATCCAAGGGGCCCAGGCGGTGGGGCGGGGGGGCGCGCTGCCCGAGGCGATCGGCGAGGT
>DAIMFV010000016.1:11147-20263 GCA_036724365.1 Acidimicrobiales bacterium
ATGCCGGGTCCGGCTCCCCGGGGACCTCCACACCATGACCGACACCGCCGCCCCCGCCACCTCGCTCGACCAGCTGATCGAAGGTGCCAAGGCGGTGGAGCGGGGTGTCGAGCTGCCCGAGGCGATCGGCTGCGCGTTCCAGCACGCCAGCTCGATCGGCGGCGCCCGCCCCAAGGTCCTCCTCCGCGACGGCGATCGCACGCTGATCGCCAAGCTGCAGTCGTCGGGCGATCAGTTCCCCGTCGTGAAGGCCGAGGGCGTGGCCATGGAGCTCGCCCGGCGCGTCGGGCTGAACGTGGCCAGCGTCGACGTCACCCGCGTCGCAGGCCTCGACGTGCTGCTCGTCGAACGGTTCGACCGTCCCACGCCGAACGAGCGCCGCATTGTGATCTCCGCCCTCACCATGCTCCAGCTGGACGAGCTGGCGGGGCGCTACGCGACATACGTCGAGCTCGCGGACCTGATCCGGGCCGCCTTCAGCGAGCCCAGGGCGACCTTGCGCGAGCTCTTCGCCCGCATCGCGTTCAACATCCACGTGGGCAACACCGACGACCACGCTCGCAACCACGCCGCGTTCTGGGACGGAACCGAGCTCACGTTGACGCCCGCCTACGACATCCAGCCGTGCAACCGGACCGGGCGGACGGCAGAGCAGGCCATGGCCTACGACCGGGTCGGGAACCGGTGGAGCCGCACGTCGCTGTTGGTCTCGGCTGCCGAGCACTACCTGCTCGATCGCCAGGAGGCTCAGTCCATCGTCGACTCGCAGCGCGCCGTGATCGAGGACGAGTGGAGCGAGGCTGCCGATGTTGCCCGGTTGACCCCCGTCGAGCGCGCGTTCCTGTGGCGCCGCCAGATCCTGAACCCCTACATCGACGAGTAGGGGTCACCTGGGCCGGCCGAGGTCCTGATCAGCGTCGGTGTCTTCCGGCCCACGGGTCGAGGGCGACGGGTAGGTTGCGGCGGACGACGTTCGAGACGGTGCGGATCGCTGCAGTGCAGGACACGCCCGTGGTGCTCGACGCCGAGGCCACCGTCGACAAGGCGATCGGTCTTGCTGCCGAGGCCGCCGACCGGGGCGCCGCGCTGGTGGTCTTCCCCGAGTGCTTCGTCTCGCTCTACCCCAGCGGCACCTGGGCCGCCACGGCCACGTCGTGGTCGGGCGAGTACGACGAGCTGTGGGAACGGATGTGGGCGTCGAGCGTCGATGTCACCGGACCGCTCGTCGGTCGCCTGGCCACGGCCTGCGCCGAACGGGACCTCCACATCGCCATCGGGGTCAACGAGCGGGAAGACGACCGCCCGGGCTCGCTGTACAACTCGCTGCTGGTCATCGGACCAACCGGGCTGGTGTCGCGCCATCGCAAGCTCATGCCCACCATGCACGAGCGGCTCTTCCACGGGGTGGGGGCCGGTGACGATCTCGACGTGGTCGACCTGCCCGGTGTGGGCCGGGTCGGCGGACTCATCTGCTGGGAGAACCGGATGCTGCTGGCCCGCTGGCGCCTGTACCAGGGCGGCCCGCAGATCTGGCTGGCGCCCACGGCAGACGACAGCGACGGCTGGCTGGCTTCCATGCGCCACATCGCCATCGAGGCCGGCGCCTTCGTGGTGAGCGTTCCCCAGTTCATCCCCGCAAGCGCCTTCCCGTCGGATTTCCCGGTATCGATCCCCGAGGGTGTCCAGGTCATGGGGCGCGGCGGGGTCTGCATCGTCTCCCCAAGCGGCGAGGTCATCGCGGGGCCGCTGTACGACGAGGTGGGCATGATCACCGCCGACTGCGACCTCCGCGACGCCCTGCACGCCAAGCGCTACTTCGACGTCGCCGGCCACTACGGCAGAGCCGACGTCCTGGCCCCGACGCCGGACTGACTCCAGCCGAACCGGCGGGGGCGTGGCGTCAGCCGAACCGGTAGGTGATGCGACCCCGGGTCAGGTCGTAGGTGCTCACCTCGACCTGGATCCTGTCACCGGGCAGGACCCGGATCCGGTGGCGGCGCAGCTTGCCGCTGACGTGGGCGAAGACCTCGTGGTCGTGCTCGAGGCGCACCCGGAACGTGCCACCCCGCAGCTCCTCTTCGACGACGCCCTCGAGCACGATCTGGTCGGCCTTCGTCTTTGTCACGCTTCAGTCCTCCAACGGTTATGTCAACCGACCGTACCGGGGGAACGCCCGATAACCCGCTTCGCGTGTCGGATCTGACACCGGGCGCCCCCGGCTGACCCGGTCTGGGTGTGGCCCGTCAGCGCTGAGCGTCGAGGCGACGGTCTGCGGTCAGGTCAGCGATCTGGTCGACGGTCCATCCGCCGTCGACCAGCTGCTCCTCGTAGGCCAGGAGCTCCTCGGCGGGCGGGCGGAAGCGGCCGAGGTACATCCCGGACGCGGCCCACACCTCGCCGGTGAGCGGCGCCGACCGGTCGCTGGCGAGGAAGGCGTAGGCCGCCGCGGTGAACTCGGGTGGGGCCACGTCGAGGCTGGCGTCTCGCATGAAGTCGTCCAGCAGCCCACGGCGGTGCAGCGACTCGATGGTGGCCTCGTACTCGGCGCCGGTGGACATCCGTGTCCGTCCGCCGGGTGCGACCGCGTTCACCCGGATGCCGTGCTCGGCCAGGTCCAGCGCCAGCGCGTACGTGAGGCTGTTCACCCCGCCCTTGCCCGCGGCGTAGCCGGTGCCACCGAAGCGGCCGGTGAAGGCGTGGGACGACGTGTTCACGATGGTGCCACCGCCCCGCTCCACCAGCAGCGGCGCCGCGGCTCGACAGGTGAGGAAGGTGCCGTGGAGGTGGACGTCGATCTGGCGTCGCCACTCCTCGACGGTGATCGTCAGGATCGACGACATCGGCGGTTCGACGATCCCGGCCACGTTCACGAGGATGCCGAGGTCACCGAAGGACTCCCGGGCGGTGGTCACGAGGGCCTCGGCCACGACGGGATCAGCGACGGAGCCGGCCAGCGCCACGGCTCGTCCACCGAACGATTCGATCCGGGCCACCAACGCCGGGAGGGCATCGGGGTCCGATCCCGTGCCGTTCACCACGACGGCGGCCCCCTCGCGGGCGAACCGCAGGGCGACCTCGCGCCCGATGCCCTGGCTCGAGCCGGTGACCACGGCCACCTGACCCTCGAGTGCACCCATCCGACCCCTCCTTCCGCTCGCTGCCGCCGAGCGTACGGCCAGTGGCCGAGGCGAGCGATGAGCAGGTCATCGAGCCGTCCCGCTGGAGGCGGAGTCGATCGCCGCGTGCCCGGCCATCTGCCATCTGGTCGGGCCCGAGGGCGCGGATCGAGGCCCCGGTGCATGGTGCCGACGGAACAGGCGTCCCAGCTGCGAGGAGCCTTCGCTGGTCGGGGACGTTGGACCCTTGCGGACCTGCGCGGAGAGGCGCAGCGTGGGATGTGGGGGTTTCGGGGGCGCGCACGATCGGGGTCTGGTGATGACCAAGTGGCTGATGACAGAACGAGGTGCCGACAGCGAGCGTGCTCCGCACGTCGCCCGGTTCGCCAGCGTCGGGCGGTCGCTGCCGCAGACCCACCTCACGTCGTCGGAGCTCATGGCGTCGACGAAGCACAACACGCATGTGGATCTCGAGCGGCTGACCGGCATCCAGGAGCGTCGGGTGTCGATGGGGGAGGAGGACTCGTTCACCCTTGCCGTCGGCGCCGCCCGGGACTGCCTCTCCCGCTGGGATGGCGATCCCGCGGCCATCGACCTGGTGATCAGCTGCAGCATCACCAAGTACCGCGACGGGCTCTCGCAGTGGCTCGAGCCACCGATGAGCGTCGCCGTCGCCTCGGCCGTCGGAGCGGTGAACGCCGTCCCGATCGACGTCTCCAACGCCTGTGCGGGCACGTTGACGGGCGTCATGGTGGCCAACAACTGGGTGCGCCGGGGGGCGGCCCGCCACGTGCTGGTCGTGAGCGGTGAGTACATCTCCCAGCTCGGACGCAACGCCGCCGGCCACGTGCACACGATCGCCAGCCGCGAGCTGGCCTCGCTGACCCTGGGCGACGCCGGCGGCGCGGCACTGGTGGAACGGGCCGACGAAGGCGAGGCGGGGATCACCTTCACCGGGTTCACCACCATCTCCGAGCACAGCCGGCTCTGTCTGGCCTATCCGGCACGGCACGACCCGGGCGCCCGCATGTTCACCAAGTCGCGGCCGCTCCAGGAGGCCGCCATCGCGGATGTCCCGACCGTGCTGCGTGAGGTGCTCGACTCCACCGGCCTCGAGATCGAGGACATCGCCTGGGTGATCCCGCACCAGACATCGGCGCGGGCGATCCGCAAGGGCATGGCGGCCGTCACCGAGGTGCTCGGCGGATCGACCCGCGAGCCGGCTGTGGTGACCGTGGACCGCTACGGCAACACGGCATCGACCACGCACATGGTGGCGCTCGTGGAGGAGCTGCGCGCCGGTCGCCCATCGGTCGGGGACCGCATCGCGCTGTTGGCCCTGGCGTCGGGCATCGAGCTGGGGGTCGTGCTGTTCACCGTCGACGAGGCGCTCGCGGAGCCGCTGCGTGCCCTCGGTCCGGACCAGCCACCTCTGGTGGCGACGGCGGCGACGAGCGAGGGGAGCGGGCGCCATGGCAACCACGATTGAGTCCGTCGCCGTCGTCCCCGGCTCCCTCCTGCACCACAGCGCCCGCAAGCTGGCTGATCGTGCCATCGAGGACGCGCTGGCCGCGGCGTCGATCCAACCCCACGACGTCGACCTCCTCGTGAACGCCGGGATCTTCCACGACCGGATCCTGGGCGAGCCCGCCATGGCTGCGCTCATCCAGGAGGACGTGGGGGCCAACCCCGAGGACCCGCACGGCGAGGGCCACGGCACCTTCTCGTTCGACATCGCCAACGGCTCCGCCGGGGTGCTGAGCGCACTCCAGGTCGCCGACGGGTTCCTGCGGGCGGGCACCATCCGCCGGGCGGTCATCGTGGCCGGCGACGCCGACCCCGGCCACGGCATGGCCGTCGACTTCCCTCACGACCCGGTGGGCGCCGCGCTGGTGTGCGGCTGGGGCCCCGGCGACGGTGGACTCGCCGGGTTCCGGTGGCTCACCGTCGCCGACGCGGCGGCCCGGCGTGACGCCGTCGTGCGGCTCGAGCACGGTCGCAACCAACTGGTGGTGCACCAGGACGACGGGTTCGCAGCCGAGGCGGCGGCCTGCGCAGGCAAGGTCGCAGCCGAGCTGCTGGCCGAACACGGGCTGCGGCCCGACGACGTCGCGGCGGTGGCCGTGGCGCCGTTCGAGGAGCCGTTCATCGACGAGCTCGTACCCCGCCTGGGGATTGCGCCCGACCGATGCATCAGACCCGGCTCGGACGTCCGCTTCCACACGGCCGGCCTCATCGCGGCGATGAGCGAGGTCGATGCCCGCCCGCCCGCCCCTGCCGGCGAGTGGGTGCTGCTCGTGGCCGCGGGCGCCGGGATCAGTGCCGGTGCGGCGCTGCTGCGCCGCTGATCAGATCAAAGGACGAACCGCGTGCCGACCAGCTGCTCGCTGAGCTCCCACAGGGCGGCGGCGTGGTCGTCGTCGAGCAGGTAGGGCTGGAACCCGTTGACACCGGGGTCGGCACCGAGGACCCCGAGCCCGCAGTCGGCCAGGTAGGCGCCGTTGTGGTCCTCCAACCCGGCCGCGGTCGCCGCCCACACCTGGGTGGCGGCGCCGGCCTCGACCGACTTGAACTCGAAGCCCAACGATCGTGGGTCGGCGGTGGCAGCGGCGGCCGCGCTACGGGTGAGCGAGAACTCGATCATCTCGTTCATGAGCGCTTCGTCGAGGTGGCGACCGAGCTCGGTCATGATGCCGCCGGGGTGCACCGAGAAGGAGAGCAGCCCCCGTGGCCCGCCCCGGTGGGCCAGTTCCCGTGCGAACAGCGCGTTGGCCGTCTTCGCCTGCCCGTAGGCGACCCACGCCGAGTACGCGGTGGTCTCGAAGTTGGGGTCGACCAGGTCGACGTCGGCGCGGGAGTGCCCGGCGGATGACAGCGTGACCACCCGGGGGTGGTGGCCGGCCAGGATCGCCGGAGACAGCAGTGCGGTCAGCAGGAAGTGGCCGAGGTGGTTGGTGCCGAACTGGGTCTCGAACCCGTCGGCGGTGCGGCCGAACGGGCAGGCCATCACCCCGGCGTTGTTGATGAGCACGTCGATGGCGTCGTGCGTCTCGAGGTAGGTGTCGGCGAAGCGGCGGATGCTGGCCAGCTCGCCCAGGTCGACCACCCCGTACTCCACCGAGGCACCGGGAACCAGCGCGTCGACCTGGTCCTTGGCGCCTGCGGCCCGCTCGTCGCTGCGGGCGAGCACGGTGACGGTGGCACCGTGGGCGGCCAGCGCCCGGGCGCTCTCCAACCCGAGCCCACTGGCCGCGCCGGTGATGACGATCCGCCGTCCGGTCAGATCGATCCCCTCGAGGACCTCATCGGTGGTCGTGGTGCTCCCGAAGTCGTTCATCCCGCCATCCTCGCACCGGAACGTCACCGCCGGGCCGAGCACCACGGGTGGACTGCATCGCTACGCTCCGGCCATGAGCGAGGGGGCAGGGGAGCGGGGGACGGTCGACCTCGACATCGAGGGGTACCTGGCTGACGGTCCGGCCGAGCTGCGCCGGTGTGCCGCCCAGGCCTGGTGTGCCCACGCCATCGACGCCGAGGGCGCGCCGCTGCCGATCGTGCTGGCCCACGACGACGTGCGCCAGGTGCTGCGGGACCGCCGGCTGTCGCCCCGGTCGTTCACGGCGGACATGCTCGCCGCCGGGCTGTCCGAGCGGGCCACCCACCAGCTCACGCCCCTGTTCCGCCGCCACGGTGAGGAGCATCGTTCCTACCGCGGGCTGCTGGCCACCGCCTTCACACCCCGGCAGGTGGAGCGGATGCGCCCGGTCGCCGCCGCGGTGGCCGGCCGCCTCGCCGATGGCATCGCCGCGAACGACGGCCGGTGCGAGCTGGTCGCCGACCTCTGTGCCCCGCTGCCACCCGAGGTGTTCGCCGCCCTGTTCGGGCTCCCGGCGTCGGACCGTGACCGCCTGGCGGCCTGGGCCGCCACCGTGGTGGCCGCCTTCTCACCGCCGCTGTCCGCCGAGCAGCTCACCGCCGTGGAGGCCGCCTGTGCCGAGATGCGCGAGTGGAGCCTGGTCCTGGCCGACGACCGACGGGCCCGGCCCGCAGATGACCTGGTGACCCACCTGACCCAGGCCGAGGTCGACGGACGCCAGCTGACCGACGACGACATCGCCGACGTCGTCACCGGCTTCGTCTTCGCCGGGTCCGAGACCACCCGCCGCCAGCTCACCGCCATGGTGGCGCTGTTCGCCGAACACCCCCAGGAGTGGGAGCGGGTGGCCGCCGACCACTCGCTCCTACCGGGAGCGGTGGAGGAGGTGCTGCGGCTCCGCCCGATCGTGCCGGCCATGACCCGCGAGGCGGTCGATCCCTACGAACACCGTGACGTCCACGTCGAACCGGGCGGTCGCCTGGTGGCGTCGTTCCTCACCGCCAACACCGACCCTGAGGTCTTCGACGGGCCCGACGAGTTCCGCCCCACCCGCCCGAAGGCCGACACCCACGTCACCTTCGGCTGGGGACCGCACCACTGTCTCGGCGCCCCGCTGGCCCGCCTCGAGCTCCAAGAGGCCCTCCGGGCGCTGGTGACCCGCTTCGGTCCACCCGAGCTGCCCGACGGAGCGGCTCCGGTGAGCGACCTCGGCATCGTCGCCCCCGACGAGCTGCGGGTGCACTTCCCCCTCCGCTGACCCCGCTCTACGGTCCAAGGCCCGGAGGTGCGGCTCGTGGTCGGGTCTTGTGGTGGAGCCGCTACCGTCGGTCGCGTGGAGGAGGGTTCGTCGGCGCAGCAGACCGAGCACCAGGCCGTCCATCCAGCGGTCCACCAGGCTGCGTTCGAGCGGTCGACGGTGCCCAGCGTGATCCTCGACAACACCGGCCGGGTGCTCGACGTCAACGACGCCTACCTGGAGATGTCGGGCCGCACCCGCGCCGAGCTGCTCGGCTCGTCCACCATCGAGCTCATCCACGCCGACGACCTACCGGGCGTCATCTCGGGCCTCGACGCGCTGTTGAGCGGGGCCCGATCGGTCCGACACCAGCGGCGTCACCAGCGGGGCGACGGATCGTGGATCCCCATCGAGGTCACCACCTGCCTGGTGCCCGACCCGGACGGGAGCGTCGACAACCTGCTGTTGGTGCAGGTCTTCGACCACCGGGTCGAGGGCGTGGAGATAGACCCGATCGACGAGCTGATGTCGCGCCAGCTGTTCCAACCGGCGGGCGATGCCGCGTGCATCCACGACGCCGACGGCCGGGTGGCGTTCGGGTCGCCCAACCTCGACACCCTGCTCGGCCGACCGCCTGGCTGGATCATCGGCCGCCGGCTCACCGACCCGGACCTGTCACCCGTGCAACCCGACGGATCGCCCGCCGGCCCCGACGAGGATCCCGCCCGGCGTGCCATCCGCACCGGCTCGGAGGTCGTGGCCACCCTGGGGGTCCGGACCGAGGACGGTAGGCGGGTGTGGCTGTCGGTGGTCGCCGGCGCGGTGGAGCGCCAGGCGCTGCCCGCCCGGTCGTCTCTGCGCGACATCACCGAGCTGGTCGAAGCCCAGCGGGAGGCCCGTCGCCTCGCCGCCATGGTGGAGGAGCAGCTGGCCCACCGGGCCAACCACGACGACCTCACCGGCCTCACCGCCCGGCGGATCGTGCTGGGGAAGCTGGACGAGGAGCTCGACGCCGGCCGTCCGGCCTCGGTCGTGTTCGTCGACCTCGACGGGTTCAAGGCCGTGAACGACGAGCTGGGCCACCTGGCCGGCGACGACCTGCTGGTCGGTGTGGCCGACCGGCTCACCGCCCTCGCCGCGCCGTCGATCACGGTCGGACGGGCCGGCGGCGACGAGTTCGGCGCGGGCCCCTCCGTCGCCCACCACCCCCCGCGGTTCGCCGCGGCGGGGGGTGGCGCCGCACCCGGGCCCCACCGGCTCGGGCCCCGCGGGGCTCCGGATCCAGGAGTGGTGGGGGCTGAACGCCCACATCCAGGAGGGGGGCGACCGCTTCGCGGCGGGGGGCTTCACCGCCCCGGGCCCCGACCCCCTCCCCGGGGGGACGCCC
>DAIMFV010000016.1:20273-27295 GCA_036724365.1 Acidimicrobiales bacterium
ACACCCGCACGACCCTGCTGACCCGCGCCGACCGGGCCATGTACGACGTCAAGCGCGCCGCCCGCCGCTCCCAACCCTGACGGCCCGCGGGCCGGGGGCGCACCGACGCGGTCCGGCGTGCACCTGGAGCAGCCGCCGTCGCTCCCTGTGGCCGCGGCAACCTGGTGCGGTTCGTTCGGCTCGAGAGACCGCGACCGAGGCGGTGGCGGGGGTCGGCCCCAGGGAGCGAGGAAGGTGTTTGGGAGGGTGCGGTGCCGGGTACTGCCCGCCCTTCACTGCTCCAGGAGGCACAGGGTGAGGGTACGGCGGATCGGGATCGCGGCGTTGGCCGCGCTGGTGGGGGCGTTGGGGTTGTGGTTCTCGCCCGTGTCGGTGCCGGCAGGGGCGCAGGCGGCGCCGGTGGTGCCGTCACAGTGGATCGCCAAGCTCCACACCGAGGCGTTCGGTCGGGCTCCGACCACGGCGGAGTGGTCGGCCTGGCAGTCGTACTACGAGACCAGCGGTTGCACCACGGCCACCCTGCGGACCAAGGCCCAGGAGGTCTATCTCTCCGCCGAGTTCGCCCAGCGCTACCCGGAGTCCACCGACAAGGCCGGCCGCATCATCGCCCTGGTGCGCGGCGTGTTCAGCCACGAGCCGAACAGCAGCGACTGGGGCGCGTACACCGCCTACGCCAACGGCTCGAAGACCTGGGCGCAGACCGTCGACGCCATGTTCCCCTACGTGTTCGTGGCCTGGGTGCAACCGTCCATCTGCAACCCGTCCAAGCCCGGCTACGGGTTCGGTGCGTCGGTGCCGCTCGACGTGCGCCAGCTCGTCGCCGGCCAGCCGTCGCGCACCCAGGCCGAGCTGCAGGGTGCCCTCGACGCCGCAGGCGCCGGTGCCCCCGCCTCCGGGCCGTGCACCCCGGTACCGGTCTCCCTGCACCCCTACGAGACGGTGCGGGTGGGGACCACGGCTGCGGCTCCCACCCTCGAGATCCCGCGCTGCGTCATGCTCACCACCAGCGGGGCCCCGGCCACCGGCGCCTACGCACGGCAGGGTCGCATCGTCGCCGGGGCCGGGCTGTCGGGCGCCATCTGCTCGGCGTCGGAGCCCGTGACCGCGGACTCGTGCCCGCGTGCGGTGGTTTCGGTCGCCGACGGCGGGTCGTTGCGAAACGTGTGGGTCAGCGGCGGTGCAGGCGCGGGTGTGCCCCCCCGCAACCCGACCGCGCTCGGCGGGGTCGAGGGGGGGGAGACGGCCCCCCCGGTGCCCGCCGCCCGCCTGTCGGACCCGCTGGCGGACGGCACGGCTCTCGACCTCGAGGGCTGGGGGAGCGAGCCGGTGGGAGACGAGGGGGCTTGTTCGGGTCGAGAAGCTCGCCGCAACCTGGTCACCTCCTACAGCTCGGCGCGGGCCCAGACCCGGCTCGGCGTCCCGCTGTGGGCCGACGGCATCGCCGTCCACTGTGAGCAGGCAACGGTCGCCCAGAACGGCGTCGTCGACGTGACCGGCGACGCCATCGCCCTGCACGGCAACTGGAACTCCCGTGTCGGCAACGCCACGCCCGCCGTCGACGCCCGACGGACCCAGCGGTCGACCATCACGTCCAACACGATCCTGAGCGCCGGCAACGACGGTCGGACCGCGCTGCTCGCCGACCCCACCGGTCGCTGCCGGGCGCAGGACACCGGTCCGGTGGTGGCGTGCATCGAGTTCTCCAACGATCGTCTGCGTGGCACGCAGACCTACGCCGCGGTCCGCTCCTTCGACGGCAGCACGATCGACGGCAACACGTTCTGGACCGGAAGCCGCACCGACCTCGCCGTCGGCATCCTCGTCGGCGGCAAGGCCATCTGGGGTGCCAACACGGCGCTGGGCTCCGGTGCCACCGTGACCAACAACACCACCGGGGGCATCACGACCCGGGTGCAGACCGGGATCCTCGTGAGCGGCATGATCAACGTGCTGCTGAGCGGCAACACCGCCACCTACGAGGCCGCAGACCGCAACGACGCCACCCCGGTCCAGAACAGCTGCGCCGTCGGCAACGTGGTGTTCGGGTACATGAGGTCCTCCTTCCGCGCCGGATCGCAGCCCGGGGTCGTGGACGTCTACAACAACCTGACCTGCCTCGGGGCCCCGCTCCCGTCGGGCGGCTTCGAGCCCGTGGTGCCGAGCGGATCGACGTTCGTCGGCGCGGCCACCGGTGATCCCTTCGTCCCGTGGGGCGCCGTGATGAGCTTCGCCTACACCACCGACGACCTGGCCCGGGTGCGGAACCTGCGCCAGATGGGCGTGACCTTCGTCCGCATGGACGTGCCGTTCCGGACCGTGATGCAGAGCTGCACCCAGGCCAACCCGACCTACCTCGCCAACCTCGACCGGTTGGTCGGCTACCTCGAGCAGGAGGGGCTGCGGATCCTGCTCAGTCCCGGGTCCAGCTTCCACGGCGATCAGGCCGACATCGATGCCGGCCTCAACTGCTACGCCAGCCAGACCACCACCGACCAGCAGCGCTGGGACGCCCAGGCCGTGATGTGGTCGGCGATCGCAGACCCGGTCAAGGGCAGCCCGGCCGTGCTCGGGCTGGAGCTGTTCAACGAACCCCGCCTCACCGTTGCCAAGCCCGACGGCAGCCCGGGGGACCGGTGCTGGCAGGGGATCGACAGGATCGAGGGCGGTGTGTGGGTGGGCTGCAACCCGGTGTACAACACGCCCAACGGCTACATGCTGTCTCGGCTGACCCGTCAGGCCCCCTACTCCGCCGATGCGGCCACGCAGCAGGCGCTGACGCGGGCCACGGGCCAGGCCTGGCTCGATCAGATGGTGGGTGCCATTCGGACCACCGGGAACACCCAGCCCGTCACGGTCGGGTGCATCTTCACCTCCTGCCTGGGCATGAGCGCCGAGGCGTTGGCGGCCACGGTCGACATCGTCAGCCCGCACATCTACCCGAAGGACTGCAGCCGCCGGTTGGACACCTGGTTCGGACCCGAGACCGACATGCAGGTGCTGAACCGGTGCAAGGGCGTCCTGGGTGGCTACGGGGCGCTCGCCACGGAGTGGAACAGCTCGCTGCCCGGGCGGGGAACGCTGACCGAGCTGAACCCGGACGGGAGCGTCAAGACGGTCTGGACGTTCACCGGCAGCGGAAGCGGTACCACGACCGAGGTGGATGAGCTCGAGCTCTGGCACGCCACCGGTCGCCCGGTCCTCAACGGTGAGACGGCCGAGTTGCTCGGTGATGGGCTGGTCGGGCCCCTGATCGACGAATCCATGACCGCCGGGCTCACCGCCGGTTGGGCCGTGATCTACAACGACCAGGTCCTCTCCAAGAACTGGGTCGACGGATTCGGGTCCACCCTCGGCGTGTACCTCAACGGGCGGACCATGCAGCGACTCGCCCGCGAGCACGCCGTTCCCTGACCAGCCAGCGGTGTCCCCATACCGTGGCCGCGGGGTGGGGACCCGCCGGGGCCGTCGTGCCCTGCACCGGGCGATGCCCATATAGCGACGAACCGTCCCTATGATGGCGACATGCTGTCTGCAAGAGCGGTGTCGAGCGAGGTGGGTCGTGTTCGTCGGGCTTCGTGATCTCCGGCGGGGGTTCCGTCGGTTCGTGCTTCTCGGCGTGGTGGTGGCCCTGGTGGGTCTGCTGTCCACGGTGCTGTCGGGATTGGCCACCGGCCTGGTCACCGACGGCATCTCCGGGCTGCGGACGCTGCCGTTGGAGCGCCTGGCCTTCCAGCCCGGGTCCGACGCCACCTTCAGCCGGTCGACGCTGCGCGACGAGGCGTTGGTGCCGTTCGCCGACATCGACGGCGTGGAGGCCACGCCACTGGGCGCCAGCTTCGTGAACGCGGCATCATCCGCCGGTGGGCCCAGCCTGGATCTCGCCCTGTTCGGCGTGGAGGCCGACAGCTTCCTGGTGACCCGTGACGACGCCCGCGCCGCCCTGGCCGGCCCGCCCGGACTGGTCCTGGCCAGCGAGCTCGAGGACGAAGGCGTGGAGGTGGGCGACCGGTACACCCTGGGCGGCTCCGAGGTGGAGCTACCGGTCCTGGGCTTCACCTACGCCGGCACCTACGGGCACGCACCCATCGGTTTCGTGGCGTTGGACACCTGGCAGCGCATCCAGTTCGGCGCCGGCGCCGACGGCCGGTTCTCCGCCGTGGCCCTGCGCGGTGGCGACGGGGCGGCGCTCGACGGCGCGGCCGAGTCTGCCGGGGTCGACCTGCTCACCAAGTCCCAGGCCTACGCCGGGTCGCCCGGCTACAGCGCGGAGACCATGACCATGTCCCTGATCCGCACGTTCCTGCTGGTGATCTCGGCCCTGGTGGTGGGCGCCTTCTTCACCGTGCTCACCGTGCAGCGCACCCGCCAGATCGGGCTCCTCAAGGCGATGGGCGCCACCAACGGCTACATCGCCCGGGACAGCGTGGGCCAGATGGCCCTGCTGGTCGCCGTCGCTTCCGGGGTCGGCGTTGCCGGCGGAGCGCTGGTGGTCGCACTGCTCAGCGGCGGTGACGCACCGGTGGAGCTCGACCTGCGGGCAATGGCGACGGTGGCGGTGTCGCTCGTGGTCGCCGGTGTGCTCGGCAGCCTGGCTGCCCTGCGTCGGATCACCCAGGTGGAGCCGGCGATCGCCCTGGGGGTGGAGCCGTGACCGATCCCCTCGTGTGCACCGACCTGGTGGTCACCTACCCCGACGGCCCCGAGCGCCGGGTGATCCTGGACCACCTCAGCCTGCGCGTGGCCCCCGGTGAGGTGGTGGTGGTCTCCGGTGACTCCGGGGCCGGCAAGTCCACGCTGCTCACCGTGGCCGGCCTGCTCCGTCGCAGCGACAGCGGCGAGGTGACCGTGGCCGGCACCCCGGCCTCGGGCCTGTCCGAGCGGGCCCGCACCGCGTTGCGGCGCGACCACATCGCCTTCGTGTACCAGTCGGCCAACCTGCTTCCGTCGCTCACCGCCATCGAGCAGCTGCAACTCGTCGGTCACATCCGTGGGCAGCGGGCCGCGGCCACGCGCCAGCGAGCCCGCGACCTGCTGGTGGACCTGGGCCTGGACGCCCGGGCCCACCAGCTCCCGGCCCAGCTCTCCGGGGGCGAGCGCCAACGCGTGGGCATCGCCCGGGCCCTGATGGCGTCCCCGCAGGTGCTCATCGCGGATGAGCCCACCGCCTCACTCGACCCCGAGCGGGCTCGCAGCGTCGCCGACCTGCTGGCCGACGCCGCCCACGCCCAGGGCATCGCCACCCTCGTGGTCTCCCACGACGACGCCCCCCTGCGTCGGGCCGACCGGCACCTCCGGCTCGACGCCGGGACCCTCCTGCCGACCAGCTCGACGACCTCCTCGACGACGTCCCCGACCACCTCATGACCACCGCACGGCCGGCCGGGTCCGACGTGCCAGGCTGAACCGGTGCCCCGGATCAAGGCCGACACGATCGCCGACCACGTGGCCCAGCAGCGCGCCGCGGTGCTCGACGCCGCGGTGCGGCTGTTCACCGAGCGGGGCTACGCCGAGGTCAGCCTGGGCGACGTGGCCGCCGAGGTGGGGTTGGCCCGAAACTCGTTGTACCGCTACGTCCCCGACAAGCTCCACCTCCTCGTCGAGTGGTACCGGCGCACCGTGCCCGAGACCATCGCGGCGTGGGAGGCCGCGGTCGACGGCGATGACGACCGCGCCGAGCGGCTCAAGCGGTGGGCCCACGCCTACCTGGCCTGGGCCCGCCGCCCCGAGCACCAGCTCGTGGCACCGCTGACCGAAGGTCTGGCCCAGCTCGACGACGACACCAGACGGGAGGTGGCCACCCTGCACCGCTCGATGATGGCCGTGGTCGCCGGGGTGGTGGCCGACGCCGGCATCCCCGAACCCGAGGTGGCCGGCACCGTCGACCTGCTCGCCGGCCTCACCCTGGGCGCCGCCCGGGTCGGGTCGTCCACCGGACGCACCCCCGATGCCACCCGCCGCCGCCTCGACGCCGCCATCGAGGCCATCGTGGGGACCTGACCCGTCCGCCGCCCGGACCGGGGGAGCTGTGGTCCCTCGATGCGAACGGCCGGAGGGGTCGGGACCGGGTCGTTCAGACGGCGCGGGCGATCATGAGCACGGCGCCGAGGGTGCCGGTCATGGCGGCGGCGATGTTGTTGCCGATCCGCTCGCCGAACTCGGGACCGAACAGATCGGCGGGGCTCAGTGCGCCCGGCGCCGGTGGCCCGCCCGCGGCGACGGCCGCAGTCCGGTCCTCGTCGTGCTCGACGCGGAAGCCGGCGCCGTCCAACAGTGCCGCGTACGTGGACCGGGCCTCGACGAACGACGACGCGTCGTCGTCGGCCCACGGCATCGGGTAGACGAGGTCGCCGTCGCCGAGGCGCATCTGGTCGTACACGGCGAACCGGCCCCCGGGCTCCAGCACCCGGCGCACCTCGGCGAACATCTCGGCCTTGTCGGCGATGTTCATCCCGGCGTGGATCAGCATCGCCCGGGTGAAGGCTCCGTCGGAGTAGGGCAGATCGGTGGCCGACCCGAGATCGTGGCTGACCAGCGAGGCGAGTCCGAGGCGTTCGGTGAGCGATCGGCCCAGGTCGACGAAGTCGGGGCTCAGGTCGATCCCGGTGACCCGACAGCCGGTTCGGGCCGCCGCCAAGCGGGCCGGCCCCCCGACCCCGCAGCCCACGTCGAGCAGGGACATGCCGGGAGCGAGGTCGAGCGCATCGAGCACGTGCTCGGTGGCGGGTCCGGCGCCGGCGTGCAGTTGGTCCAGCCCCGCCAGGTCGCCGACCTGTAGGGCGTCGACGTCGAGCCCCGCGGCCTCGAGCGCTCGTAGGACCGTGCCCTCGAGGTCGTCGCCGCTGTAGTGGTCGCGCACCAGATCGTCCGGATGCATGTCGTCTCCCTCGCCGAGTACGTCCTCTGCATTCCAGCACGCGCCCCCGGTGGTCGCACCGTTTCCGGCGCGGACCCGCTCGCCGACCCCGTGCGGCCTGCGGCCTTTGGACCCTGGAGCGCTTGACCGGCTCGGCGGATGATGGGGG